>URZN01000024.1 GCA_900552345.1 uncultured Collinsella sp.
TTGCCCGGGACCTCGATCTGGCGCAAGCACTCGGGATGGCCGACCATCTCGTCGACGGTGCGGAAGCCCAGGCTCGCCATGACCTCGCGCAGCTGCTCGGCAACAAAGAGCATAAAGTGCTCAACGTGCTCGGGCTTGCCGCGGAAGCCGCGACGCAGGCGGCAGTTCTGCGTGGCGATGCCGGCCGGGCAGGTATCCTGCTGGCAGTCGCGCTGCATGAGGCAGCCCATGGAGATGAGCGGCATGGTCGCAAAGCCAAACTCCTCGGCGCCTAGCAAGCAGGCGACGGCAACATCGGTGCCGTCCATGAGCTTGCCGTCGGCCTCGAGCACCACGCGCGAGCGCAGGCCGTTTTGCAGCAGCGTCTGCTGGGCTTCGGCAAGACCGAGCTCCAGCGGCAGGCCGGCGTGCCAAATAGAATCGCGCGCCGCGGCACCGGAACCGCCATTGTGGCCGCTGATCAAAATCTTGTCGGCAGCGCCCTTGGCCACGCCGGTAGCGATGGTGCCGACGCCGGCCTCGCTGACCAGCTTGACCGACACGCGCACACCGGGGTTGGCGTTCTTAAGGTCAAAGATCAGCTCTGCCAGGTCCTCGATAGAGTAAATATCGTGGTGAGGCGGAGGCGAGATCAGGCCGATGCCGGGCGTGGACTGACGGACCTCGGCGATCCAGGGGTAGACCTTCTTGCCAGGCAGGTGGCCACCCTCGCCGGGCTTGGCGCCCTGGGCCATCTTGATCTGGATCTCGAAGGCGCTGCACAGGTAGCGGCTCGTCACGCCAAAGCGCGCACTTGCCACCTGCTTGATCGCGGAGTTCTTGGAGTCGCCGTTGGCCAGCGGGGTCTCGCGACGCGGGTCCTCGCCGCCCTCGCCGGAGTTGGAGCGGCCGTGCAGGCGGTTCATGGCGATGGCCATGCACTCGTGTGCCTCTTTGCTGATGGAGCCATACGACATGGCGCCGGTGTTAAAGCGGCGGACGATGTTGAGCGCGGGCTCGACTTCGTCGAGCGAAACCGGCGTGCGGCCGCTGGCATCAAAGTCGAGCAAGTCGCGCAGGCGCACGGCACGGCCATTGCGGTGCAGGCGGGCGCTGTACTCCTTAAAGGTGTCGTAGCTGTCCTCGCGGCAGGCGATCTGCAGCAGGTAGACGGCCTGAGGGTCGATCAGGTGATCCTCGCCGCCGAGCGGGCGCCACTTGGTCAGACCCAGCGTGGGCAGCTGATCGGGAGCCGGGCTCTTAAGGATGGCGAGCGCGGCGTCGTAGCGCTCGTTTTGCTCGCGCTCGACGTCCTCGACACCCATACCGCCCACACGGCTCACCGTGCCGGCGAAGTACGCGTTGACGAACTCCGGCGTAAAGCCCACGGCCTCGAAGATCTGCGCCGAATGGTAGCTCTGCACCGTAGAGATGCCCATCTTGGACATGATGGAGACGATGCCGGCGGTCGCAGCCTTGTTGTAGTTGGCGATGCCCTGCTCGGCCGTCACGTCCAGGTCGCCGCGCGCCGCCAGATCGCGGATGCACGCGTGTGCGTTGTACGGATAGATGCCGCTCGCGGAGTAGCCCACCAGTGCTGCAAAGTCGTGCGGGGACACGGCGTCACCGCACTCCACCACGATGTCGGCAAAGGTACGCACGCCAGCGCGGATCAGGTGGTTGTGCACGCAGCCCACGGCGAGCAGCGACGGCACGGGCACCTCGCCCGCAGCGGCACGATCGCTCAGCACCACGATGTTCACGCCGTCGCGGACCGCAGCCTCAACGTCCTCTGCAAGCTGCTTGAGCGCAGCCTGCAGCGCGTCCTCGCCGGCATCACGGCGGTACACGGCACGGAAACGGCAGGTCTTAAAGCCCACGCGGTCGATGGCACAGATACGCTCGAACTCTTCCTCGTTGAGCAGCGGGCGCTCCAAGCGAACCAGCTGGCAGGCCGTACGGGAATCCTCGAGCAGGTTGCCGTGGTTACCCAGGTAGAGCGTGGTCGAAGTCACCATGTGCTCGCGAAGGGCGTCGATCGGCGGGTTCGTGACCTGGGCGAACAGCTGATAGAAGTAGTCAAAGAACGAGCGCGCCTTCTTGGACAGGCAGGCCAGCGGCGCATCGATGCCCATCGAGGCAAGCGGCGCCTTGCCCTGCTGGGCCATGGGACGCACGACCTCATCAACATCATCCCAGTGATACCCGAGCTTAGCCATGCGCACGGCGGCGGGCACCTCGGCGTCCTCGGCGGGCGTTGCCGCGGCAGGCCTATCGAGCGCGTCGACGGTCAGCGTCTCCTCGGCAATCCAATCACGGTAGGGCTTTTCCTTGGCGTAACGGGCGCGCAGCTCTTCGTTGTAGATGACACGCCCGCGGGCAAAGTCGACCTCGAGCATCTGACCCGGTCCCAGACAGCCGCTCGTCAGGATGTTCTCGGGGCTCACCTCGATGGTGCCCACCTCGCTTGCCAGCATAAAGCGACCGTCGCGCGTCACATAGTAGCGGGCGGGACGCAGGCCGTTACGGTCGAGGGCGGCGCCCAGGGTGCGCCCGTCGGTAAAGGCGATGGCCGCCGGGCCATCCCACGGCTCCATGAGCATGGACTGGTAAGCGTCGTAGGCGCGGCGCTCCTCACTCAGGCTGTCGTTGTGGTCCCACGGCTCGGGCAGCAACATGGACGCGGCACGCGTGAGCGGACGACCGTTCATGACCAGGAACTCGAGCACGTTGTCCAGAATCGCGGAGTCGGAACCCTCGCGGTTGATGATGGGCATCACTCGCTCAAGATCGTGCTGCAGCACGGGGCTGTACAGGTTGGGTTCGCGGGCGCGAATCCAGTTGACGTTGCCCTTGAGGGTGTTGATCTCGCCGTTGTGGATGATAAAGCGGTTGGGGTGCGCGCGCTCCCAGCTGGGCGTGGTGTTGGTGGAGTAGCGCGAGTGGACGAGCGCTACGGCCGTCTTGACGGCGGCATCGTTGAGGTCGATGAAAAAGCGGCGCATCTGCGTGGCGACCAGCATGCCCTTGTACACGATAGTGCGCGAGCTCATGGAGCACACGTAGAAGATCTTGTCGCGCAGGACGAACTCGGCGTCGGCCTCCTTTTCGATGGTGCGGCGGCACACATACAGGCGGCGCTCAAAGGCATCGCCGGCAGGTGTGTCGTCCGGACGGCCCAGGAAGGCCTGCAGGATGGTGGGCATGCAGGCGCGGGCCGTCTCGCCCAGGTCGTGCGGGTCGACGGGTACCTCGCGCCAAAAGAGCAGCGGTACGCCGGCCTCGGCGCAGCCCTCCTCAAACACGCGACGGGCATCCTCTACGCCCTTGTCGTCCTGCGGGAAGAACAGCATGGCCACGCCATAGTCGCCCTCTGCCGGCAGAATCTGGCCGCACTTTTGGGCCTCTTTACGGAAAAAGTGATGCGGAATCTGGAACAGGATGCCGGCGCCGTCGCCGGTGTTCTTCTCGAGTCCCGTGCCACCGCGGTGCTCCAAGTTGACCAGAATGGATAGCGCATCGTCCAGAATCTGGTGATGGCGTTCACCGTTGATATCGGCAAGCGCGCCGATGCCACATGCATCGTGGTCGAATTCGGGGCGATAAAGGCCCTGCTGCTGAGCGGAATCTGCCTGCATCGCGATCCTCCCCTAGATATTAGACAGTCAGTTGAGTAGGCATAGTAAGAGCATCGCCGGCCCGTTGTGTTTCCCGCCCGTTTCGAAACAATCGCGTAACGCGCGCCCTACGAGTGGACACCGCCGACCTCAAGGGCAACAACAAGGGCCCCAGGTTCGGCCCGTAAGCTCACCGCTTCAAACATCTCAATCTGTAACAGGAAGACCCAATTTTGGCGCCTAGATGTTACAGATTGAGATTTTCTGCAGGACGGTTTTGGTTTGTCTCGATCTGTAACACGACGGGCCGGTTTTGGCGGTCAGCTGTTACAGATCGAGATTTTCCATAGGACCATTTCTTCCTGTCTCGATCTGTAACACCTAGACCCAATTTCCATCCCTAGTTGTTACAGTTCAAGACATTTCGGCAACCCCCTTTCACCATCCTATTCAAATACAACATTTTTGTTAGTCGTGGTTAACTTTTTAGCCTAAAACGGGTATCCTTTGCGGCGTCAAACAAACAGCACGCAGGAGCGCACCATGCTCAACCATCTCAAACAACACTTTGGCTCCCCGCGCACCGGTGGCCACGGAGGCTTAGACATTGCGCGGCATATCGGCCCCGGGCTGCTCGTGACCGTCGGCTTTATCGACCCAGGCAACTGGGCCTCCAATATGGCCGCGGGCTCGCAGTTTGGCTACGCGCTGCTGTGGATCGTCACGCTGTCCACGATTATGCTCATTGTGCTGCAGCACAACGCGGCACACCTGGGTATCGCCACGGGCGCCTGTCTTGCCGAAGCCACGACACGTTACCTTCCCCGCTTCGTTGGGCGCACGGTGCTCGCCAGTGCCTATCTCGCGACCATCGCCACCGCCATGGCCGAAGTCCTGGGCGGTGCGATCGCGCTCCAGATGCTCTTTGGGCTGCCCGTGCGCGCGGGCTGCGTCATCGTGGCGGCAGCATCGATGGCGATGCTCATGACGAGCTCCTACAAGCGCGCCGAGCGATGGATCATCGCCTTCGTAGGCGTGGTAGGACTCTCGTTTTTGGCCGAGCTTGCGCTGGTCCAGGTCGACTGGCCGCAGGCCGCCGCAAGCTGGATCACACCCAGTATGCCCACCGGCTCGGCCGCGATTATCGTAAGTGTCCTAGGCGCGGTCGTTATGCCCCACAACCTCTTCCTGCACTCCGAGGTCATCCAATCCATGCACTTCGAAGGCCAAGGCGAGCAAGTTATCGAAGAACGCCTGCGCTACGAGCTCTTCGACACGCTCTTTTCGATGGGCGTGGGCTGGGCAATCAACTCGGCCATGGTCATCCTGGCCGCAACGACCTTCTTTGCGCACGGCATTGTCGTAGACGACCTCGCCGTCGCAGCGGCCACGCTCTCCCCCATCTTGGGCCCGGCGAGCTCGACCATCTTTGCGGTAGCGCTGCTGTTCGCGGGACTATCGAGCAGCGTGACAGCGGGCATGGCGGCGGGAACCATCACCGCGGGCATGTTCGACGAGGAATACGACATCCACGACCGACATTCCTCGATCGGGGTGGCGGCCTGTTTCGTCGGTGCAGTGGCGGCGTGCCTGGTCGTCCCGAATCCTTTTGAGGGTCTCATTTGGAGCCAGGCGCTGCTGTCGCTTCAACTGCCGATTACGGTCTTTGTGCTCATACGACTCACCAGTTCGCCCAGCGTCATGGGCAAATATGCCAACTCGCGCCCACTTAACGCGTTGCTCGTAGGGATCAGTGCTGTCGTAACGGCGCTCGACATCGTGCTGTTGACCGGGATGTAATGGGATGGGGCACCTACCCAGACAAACGTCTCGATCTGTAACATCTAGACCCGCTTTTGATGTTTAGATGTTACAGATCGAGATCATTCCGAGGGACAGCTCCGTTTGTCTCGATCTGTAACAAGTGGACCCAATTTCCACTTCTAGATGTTACAGATCGAGACATTTCTTCGGCTCCAACCTTTTGTCTCAATCTGTAACAGATAGACCCGTTTTAAGCCGCCACATGTTACAGATTGAGACAAACGGTCGGCCGGGCTCACAACAGACAGAATCGGCTAACAGCAGCCGTGATCCCTTGGGGAGGGAGGAAAAAGGGCCCCGGCCGGGATGACCGACCGGGGCCCTTGGACAGAGCTATGTATTGCTGCAAGTCGTGTGTCTACGAGCTACTCCTCGACGAGCTCAAACTGATCGGGACCGACGCCGCACACCGGGCACACGTAATCCTCGGGCAGCTCGGGCGTGTCGACCTCAACCTCGTAACCGCAAACGACGCACACAAACTTATACGTCTTTTTCTCCTCAGCCATGATGTTCTCCTCTCGAACGCGACTGGTAATGTACTTCGCTTATTAGTATATGTTCTCAATAAAATAATGCAAGTATTTTTAAAACATTTCTAGCCTTGATACGAGGATGCCTTGGGAGGCGTCTTGCCCTTCAGGACCTTGTGGTAGTAATCGTAGGTGAGCGGCGTCTCGTCGCTCAGGCGCTCGGCATCCTCGACCTCGCCGATAAACAGTAGATGCGTGCCCACATCCACAGTGTCGATCAAACGGCAGCTAAACAGGGCCGCCGCGTGCTCGGGCACATAGGGCATGCCAAGGGCAGTCTCGCGAGTCTCATACTTGGCAAATTTGTCATAATCGCTGCTGGTGCGGAACCCAAAGTTACCGATGTAGAGCATATCGGCGGTCTGATCAATCACGGTTAGCGCGAACGCTTTGGCCGATGCGATGACGCCCGAGGTAACGTTGTCCTTGTTCACGGCAACCGAAATGCGCGGCGGTGCGGACGTCACCTGCACCGCCGTGTTGATGACGCAGCCGGCGTGCAGCCCGTCTGCCGCGGCGCTCACCACGTACAGACCGCTCGGCATGGTAAAGAACGCAGTTTTGTCCATAACGATCACTCCCCTAACCTGGGTTGGAACCTCATGGATGTATGTACCCACAAAAAAGGCGGAGCCCATAACGGACACCGCCTTTGAGACATATGTGTCAGAACAGTAAGCAAGATGAGACGCCCGCAGTTGCGGTGAAATAGGGACTGAATAGCCCCTCAAACAGGCAAAACAGTCCGTATTCCACCGCAACTTGTACAGAGCGTCTAGCGGTTACGCTCCTTGAGGGCGCGGTCAATCTCGCGCTGGACATCGCGCTTGGCCATATCCTCGCGCTTGTCGAAAAGTTTCTTGCCGCGGCCTAGGCCCAGCAGCAGCTTTACGCGGCCGTCGGTATTAAAGTAGAGCTCCAACGGCACCAGCGCATAGCCGCGGTTGCGCAGTTTGCCGTCAAGAAAGTCAATCTCCTTGCGGTGCAGCAGCAGACGACGGCGGCGATCAGGGTCGCGATTCCACACGCCACCATGGCTATAAGGGTGAATATGCAGGCCCACGAGCCAGCACTCGCCGCCACGAATCAGTGCAAAGGTGTCGGTGATCTGGCACGCGCGCTCGCGAATCGACTTGACCTCGGTACCGCTCAGCTCAATGCCGCACTCAAAGGTCTCATCGATAAAGTACTCGTGGTGTGCCGAGCGATTCTTGGAGATGAGCTTGCGCTCGCGCTTACTGGGCATCGCTGGCCTCCTCAGTCCCATCGACGTTTGAGCCCGCGGCGTCGCGCTTTGCCTTGCGCTCAGCATTGAGCTCGGCGTCGCTCTCGCGCACCAGTTTGATAATCGCCGCGCAGGCCTCCTCGCCCACAAGGTCGCGAGCACGCACTGTCAGGCGCGTCGCCTCCTGCTTGTCGCCGTCGCTTGCAGCATCGGTCGCGCACATAATCAGGCAGATGGCAATCTCGGCCGAAGGCGAGGTCGGCACGCCTTGCAGGGCCAGTTCACCCATCACGTGCTCGTCGCTCTCCTCGGCGGCATCCGGATAGGTGGTATGAATCTTGTTGAGCAGGCGCGTCGTGTGCGCATCGTTGGGCGCTAAGCGCAGTGCCAGACGCGCGCAACCCACGGCGGCCGAGACATTCTCGGTCTCGGGCTCAAGGAAATACTGGCCCAAGTTGGCATAGGCGCGGGCGGCGCACTTGCCATCGCTTGCACGCTCCAGCACCGAGAACGAGAGCGATGCCCATTCCTGTTTGTCCTCGAGTGCGCGGAACAGCTCGGCCAAGTCCAAGCGATAGTTGCAGTTCATAGGGTCCCAACGCACGGCCTGCATCAAGGCATTACGAGCGCTCACATAATCCTGCTGGCGAATGTAGGCAAACGCCATGTCAGAGTACAGGCGGTCAAACGGCACCTCGACCTGCACGAGCTCGCGCGGATCCTTCTCCACGCGGCGATAGGCCAAGCGCTCAAACTTGCTATCGAAGCTAAAGTATTGGCGCTTCTCCTCCGTCTTGCACTCGGCGTCGATATACTCCTCGGCGAGCTCCACCAGGCGCTCCAGCAGCGGTGTCGCCGTAGCCAGGTCGCCCTGCGCCAGATAGTTCTCGGCATACGTGATGTCTTGCAAGCTGATGGGCAGATCCATGGCTACTCCTCGATCTGAGCGAAACACGGCAGGCGCCGTATATACGGTCAATACACAAAACCCGGGTCTCTTGCGAGGCCCGGGCGTTCATTTGTGGGTAGCCCGTACCAGATTCGAACTGGTGATCTCCGCCTTGAGAGGGCGGCGTCCTAAACCGCTAGACGAACGGGCCATATGTAGCAAATGCAATGGCTGGGATGGAGGGAGTCGAACCCCCATTGACGGAACCAGAATCCGCTGTCCTGCCATTAGACGACATCCCAATGACCGCATCGCTGCGCTCGGCTGTGCCTTTGCGCAAGAAAGAAATATACGGGAAGTCCCGCCATGACGCAAGCCCCAATTTTGACTTTTTTGAAATTCGGTCAAATTGGCCTAATTTCCTCCAACCCGTGAAGGACCTGTGAAGTCGACCGCTGCACACGAAGGGCAAAACGCCGCGAGCGGTAGCCGTCAACCGTTGGCAGATTCTACTGCGAAAACGATAGCACCAGGCAACACAATCGAAGTATCAATGATCGCGTAGATATCGAGGCGCCATGGACGAAGAGCTTGATTACCTATGGGAGACCCTGGGCCTCGAGATCACTGCTGACCTTTGGCCCGAACGAGACAAAATCCATCCCACACTGCGCCCCGCCATCACGGTGATGCAGGCAAATTACCGCCGCGCCTCATTTTTGATCATGCGGACGTCATGGCATGCGGCGCTCCCCGACCTCAAGCGCATCCAGGCAAGCCTCGTCGAGCTGTCCGGCATGCCGACCGTCATATCCGAGACGAACCTGGAGCAGCGGCAGCGCGAGCGCCTGCAGCGGCAACGGATTCCGTTTATCTGCCCCGGCATTCAGGCATACCTGCCCTTTATGGACGAAGAGTACTGGAGCGACACGCCCGACAAGCACGTAAAGATCTACGACCCACACGAATGGGCGCAGCTGGAGGACTGACCGGGGCAGACCCGCCGGCGGAAAGTGCGTCCCAGATTTCAAGCTCAAACTGGTCCCTACTTTCCCGTCGAGCCCTCAATCGGAAACCGTGTCCCGGAATCAGCGCTCGAAACGGGATGTCATTTCCGATAGAGCGCTCAACCGGAAAGCACACCCCAGAATCAGCACTCGAAACGGGACGCACTTTCCGCAGACGCTACAGCAACGCCTCGGCCCAAGCCGCTTCCCTAAAGCCGGGAATCGCAAAGTCGTCGCCCACCAGCAGCGGGCGCTTAACCAGCATGCCGTCGGTCGCCAGCAGCTCGTAGCACTCCTGATCCGTCATACCTGCATCCAGGCGAGCCTTCAGGCCCAGCTCTCGATATTTCATGCCCGACGAGTTAAAGAAGCGTCGCACCGGCAGCCCCGAACGAGCAATCCAGGTCGCAAGTTCATCGGCCGTGGGATTGTCCGTAACGATATCGCGGTCGATATACTCAACCCCATGTTCGTCCAGCCATGCCTTGGCCTTTTTACAGGTCGAGCACTTGGGATATTCAACAAACAGTACGGTCATGGGAATCCTCCGAAT
>URZN01000025.1 GCA_900552345.1 uncultured Collinsella sp.
TCACCGGCGTCGCTTGCTGCTGCGGAGCGCTGGCGCTCGAGGATACAGGGGCCGCCGAGGACACGGGTTGCGGGTCCGCAGATACCGCAGCCCGTGCAGATGGAGAATGCTCCTCATGTTGAGGAGCCGGCGTGCCACCTCCATCCAGGACGTAGTCGACGGTGCGACGGCCGAAGACCGCGCAGACCGTCGGCAGGACCACCGATTGCGTGTCGGCGCGACCGAGCATCTTGATGGCAAAGGTCGAGCCCGCGGGGAACGAGACCGTGAGCTTGGAGCCGTCGTCGGCCGTGGCGCGGGCGTTGAGCAAAAGGCCTGCATAGGAAGCCTGACGAGCCTTGACGCGCTCGACGACCTCGGCCCATTTGCGCTGGAGCTCGCCGGCGCCCTCGACCGCAGGGGTCTCGGCGGCACCGGCGGCGGCAACCTGGGCGGCGTTGTTGGGCTTGGACACCGGCACGGTCGATGCAGCAGGCGCGGGAGCCGGAGCCGCGGACTTGGGTGCAGGCTGGGCAGCCGGAACAGCAGCGCCGCGGTCCCAAGGCATGCCGCCCTGATGCGCGGACGTAGCAGCGGGGACGGCGGTCGCCGCAGGAGTAGCAGCTCGAGCACCCGAGATCAGCGTCGGCTGCTGGACAGCGGGTGCGGATGCAGCAGGCGCACTCGCTTGAGCAGCAGCCACGCTCGCCGGAACGGCGGCGTTGGCAACCATGGCCTCCAAGCGAGCCACGCGCTCAGCCAAAGCTTCAATCGTTAAATCGGCCTCGGGACGCGCCAGGCGGGTGCAGGCGATCTCGAGCACCAGGCGCACGTCGCTCGCGCCCCTCATCTCCAAGGCGGCATCGTCGAGCACCGTCAGCACGCGAGCCAAACGATCGGCAGGATGCTCGCCAAAGGCAGCGGCCTCGGCAGCAAGCGCCTCGGCCTGCTCGGCGCCGCCCTCAAACAGCTCGGCACGGGCACCGGCAACGCAGGCAACATACACGTCGCGTACGTGCGCAACCAGGTCGCGCGTCAGTTCCAGCAGGTCGTTACCTTCCTCGACCTGCGCGCGAATAAGCCCATAGAGCTCGGCGACATCACGATCGGCAATGGCGCGCGTAAACTCTCCCAGAATCTGGTCCGAAACTTCGCCCAAAAGTGAGCGGGCATCGTCCGCATGCACGGTGCCGTTGCCGAAGACGCTCAGCTGCTCCAGCGTGGAGAGCGCATCGCGCATGCCGCCCTTGGCATGGCGCGCCACGATGGCAAGCGCCTCGTCGTCGTAGTCGAAGCCCTCCTGCTCGCACACGTATGCCAGGCGACGCTCGATATCCTCGTTACCGATGCGGTGGAAATCGAAGCGCTGACAGCGCGAAAGGATGGTCTCCAGAATCTTTTGCGGGTCGGTGGTGCACAGCACAAAGATCACGTGCGCCGGCGGCTCCTCGAGCGTCTTGAGCAGCGCGTTAAACGCCGCCGTCGTGAGCATGTGGACCTCGTCGATGATATAGATCTTGTACTTGCCACGCACCGGGGCAAAGTTAACGGAGTTGATGATCTCCTCGCGCACGTTGTCTACGCCGGTACGGCTTGCGGCATCGAGCTCGTAGACATCGGGGTGGTTGCCTTCGGCGATGAGCTCGCACTCCTCGCAGGTGCCATCGGGCATGCAGCCGCTCGCACCCTCGGCGCGCGCCGCCTCGGCATTGCGGCACAGCAGCGCCTTGGCCAAAATGCGCGCCATGGTGGTCTTGCCCGTGCCGCGCGGTCCGCAGAACAGGTACGCGTGGGACAGGCGCCCCTCGGTAATGGCGTGCTCGAGCGTCGAGACGATATGCTGCTGGCCCACCACGGAGTCGAAGGTGAGCGGGCGATACTTTCGGTACAACGATTCCATGGGTGCTCCCCCGGGTATACTGAGTCTTGTTGCCGCGGCGGCCATGCGGTCGCACGGCATACTGCATTCATAATAACCCGTACGGCGAGCCCGCCGCGATAGGAGTCCAAAGAGCATGGCAGACGCAGAGAGCAACCTCGTTCCCTCCGAAGCAGCCGACCAGGTCGAGGTCGCGCTCGAGACGCAGGCAGCAGCCGATGACGGCATCCTGTACCTCAACGAGTATCAGTACGAAAACGACCTCGTCACCGATTTCGCCCGCTTGGTTGCCTCGCCCAGGCGCCGCGGCTCCCTGTACGTCGCCGCTGCGATTGCCGCGCTCATCGGCATCGGCATGCTGGTGGCCGGCGGCAACTGGATCAAGTTCGGCGTCGTCCTGATTGTATTCGGCGCCTTTTTGGCCTGGTGGAGCAAAAATCTGCACCATACGCTCGCGCGCGACTTTATCGAAGCCGTCGAGGCAGACGAGTCCATGGGCGGCCGCTACCGCCGCGTCGCCGCCAACGAGGACGGCCTGATGGTCTGGGGCAAGAGCGGCAAGTCGCAGTTCTTCCCGTTTGAGAAGCTCGACCACGTACTCGACGGCGAGCGCATCTTTGTGGCCATGTTCGCCGACCAGGGCGTGACGATCCCTAAGGACACCTTTGTGCGTGGCGATGCCGAGCAGTTTGGCTCCTTCCTCAAGGCGCGCATCAACAAAAAGCTGCACATCGAGACCAAACGCAAGAAGATGAAGGCCGAAAAGGCCGCTGCCAAGGCCAAGCAGGAAAGCGAGCCCAAGAATGCAAAGGCCAAACAGCGCAAGCAGAAGAAGAACAAGAGGAAGCGCTAAGGCCAAGTCAGATAGGCCACCTCGCCCCGCTACCTTCACCATGCGCGCGAGCGTGCTAAACTAGCAGCATCTATGCCACCGCGAACGGCTTGACCCCGGCCCGCCGCTCGCAAACGAACTTTAAACGCACGAGGGTTGGCCATGCCGCTTTTCTCGCAACATACCGCCCGGTTCTCGCCGGACGTTCCCTTGGAGGGCACCAGCTCTCGCGAGCTGCTCAAGCGGTTTCAGCCGCTCGAGACGCTCGCGACCGGCGGTTTTGGCTCCATCGAGATTTGCCGCGACACGCACCTGCGCCGTCGCGTCGCCATTAAGCGCATCCCCCTCACAGGCGGTGCCGGCATGCCCGCCAGCGACATCATGGATGTCCTGCGCGAGGCACACACCGCTGCCATGCTTCAACATCCCAATATCGTGCAGGTTATCGACTTTACGCACGATACCGCCTATGCCTACCTCGTCATGGAATATGTCGACGGCATGTCGCTCGCCGACTTTTTGCATCGCGTGGACGGCCATTCGCTCACCTTTGACGAGGCCGCGGCAATTGCCGACGCGCTGGGCCAGGCGCTCACCTTCGCCCATAGCAACGGCGTGCTCCACCTGGATATCAAGCCCGCCAACGTGCTCATCGACCACTCGGGCAATGTAAAGCTCACCGACTTTGGCATGGCGCGGCTGTCGTCTGCCGGCGGCTTTGGCGGCTCGCGCGGCGGCACCATCGGCTACATGCCACCCGAGCAGCTCGACATCGAGACTGGCACGGTTGACGAGCGCGCCGATGTCTTTGCCCTCGCCTGCGTGATCTACGAGGCCCTGTGCGGCAGCGCTCCCTTTATGGCCGCCACGCCCGGCGACTCGCTCGGCCGCATCATCGGCGGTGCCACCTACCCCAGCGAGCTCATCCCGCACTTTCCCCCGGGAGCCGAGGCTGCGCTCATGAGCGCCCTCTCCCCCATGCCGCAAGACCGCCCCAGCAGCATCGAGGCATTTTGCGACCAGCTGCTCGCCGGCTTGGGCAGCGTGCGCGAGGGCCGTCGCAGCCTAGAGCAGATGGTGGGCGAGCTGTCGGATGACGAGCGCACGGCAGACGATATCGAATCGCTGCCCTATGAGGACGACACCATCGAGGTCGACCCCGCACTCGGCTGGGCCGGCACGCGCTGGGGCCACGCGCGCGATTACACCATGCGCGCCATCTCGGCGCTAACGTGCGGCGCCTTTAGCTTTTTGATCATGCAGACGGCTGGCGTCGCGGCGCTTCCCGGACTTATTGCCGCGGCCATCGCGATTGGGGCGGCCGCCGGCCTGGCCCCGCAGATTGGCTCGGCTATCTCGGCCGTGGGCTTTTTGGTACTTATGGCCAACGCCACCATGCAGGCGCAGGGCATCCTGTCGATGCTGCCCGTCGCGGTGCTCTTTGCCGCCACCATGTCCGGTTGGTGGATCGCCTGGGGCCGCACCGAGGCCGCCGCGAGCGCTGCGCTCACCTGCGCGGTGGCACTTGGCTGTCTAACGGGCGACGTCCTCCTTGCCGCCGGGGTCGCCACCGGCATCGCGGCCTTTTGGCTCGGCCCGGCAAGCGCCGCGGCCGCCACGGGGATGGGCGCGCTTTTTGGCCGCCTGGCTACGGTTGCGCTTTCCGCCGGAGGCGTGCTGGGGCTCGGCGATGTTGCCGCAGCGCTGGGAGACATGCTCTTCTGGGCTGCCGTCGTGCTTGTCGCGGCGACAGCTGCACTGACATCTCTGCTGCTCAACGTCCATGCCAAGCGTGCCGAGCAGGGCTCGAACCTGACTGCAATCGCTGCCATCGCCGGCTGCGGAATAGGCTCCGCGGCGTCGCTCTGTCTTGCACACCATATGGAAATTGCCAGCCTTGCGGCCGCGGTCGTCGTCAAGGCGGCGGTTGCGGGAACCCTATCCTCTATAATTGTTGGGATATGCCTATATTTGCTCGGATACCAAAGAACCTATACGGAGAGTGATCTTTCGTGAACTTCCTGAACATCTTCGAGGACCACGTGGCCGGCATCTTCGGTGCCACCCGTGCCCCGTTCTCCTTTAAGAAGCTTGCCAAGCAGGCCGCTCGCGACATGGAGGATCAGACTCTGGTGATCAACGGCGTCAACACCGCGCCGGCACTCTATACCATCCTGATCGCCGCCGACGACGATCCCATGCTCGCCCCGTTCTACCCCGAGCTTTCGCGCGAAGTCCGCGAGTTTGTGAAGGCACAGGCCGAAAAGCGCCGCTATGTGTTTGTCGGCGAACCCCTCGTTCGCTTTATGATCGACCCGCAGCTGCGTGCCGGTAAGTTCTCGGTCTTTGCCGAGAACGTCGATGCCCCCACGCTCGGTCGTCTGTACGAGGAAGAGCGCGCCTACCAGAATGGCCTGGGCCAGAACAACTCGGCCGCAAGCCGCGCCGCCAGCGCTCCCCGCGCCGGCAAGCAGCAATTCGCCGCTCCGCAGCAACAGCACCCCGCCGCCATGCCCCAGCAGCCGACGCCCCGTGCCGCCGCTCCTGACCCGCTCGCCGTGGCCGATCCCTTTGCGCCCAACGTCCCCGACCCCGCCGCCGCGCCCATCCCCGTGCCGCAGACCGTCTCTCGTGACGCCCTCGCCGGCATGGGCGGAGCCGCCGCGACCGGCGCCGCCGTGGGCCTTGGCGCCGCGGCCGGTATTGCCTCCAACATGGCGAGCACCCGTGCCCCGCAGCGCCCGCTCGCCCAGCTCGTCGACGTCGTAAGCGGCGAGAGCCACAGCATCACTTCCGCGCAGGTGACCATCGGTCGCGAGCGTTCGGTTTCGGACATCGCCCTGCGCGACCCCAACGTGTCGCGCCGTCACGCCCAGCTCACCTTTACCGGTTCGGACTGGTCGATCGAGGACCTCAATTCCACCAACGGCACGCTCGTCAACAACCGCCGCATCACGCGCTGCCCGCTGCGCAACGGCGACCTGCTGACGTTTGGCCTGAGCACCTTTGAATTTAGGGGATAGTCGCTTATGAACATCGATATCGTCCTTTTTGCAGGCCGCATCGTCCTGGTCGCCCTGCTCTACATCTTCCTGTTCGCCGTCATGAAAACCGGCGTGGGACTCGTACGCGGCCAGCGCCGCGACTCCGCTATCTGGACGATCGATGTGGACAAGGGTCCGCGCGGCATCCGTGGCATCCATGTAGACATGCTCGGCCCCGTCATCGTGGGCCGCTCGCCGTCCTCGGACATCTGCATCAACGAACCGTTTGTCTCGGCCTCGCATGCACGCTTTTCGCTGCAGGGACCGGCACTCATCATCGAAGACCTCAACTCGCTGAACGGCACGCTCGTTAACGGCCGTCAGCTGGTGGAGCCCGCAACGCTGCGCGAGGGTGATGAGGTCCAGATTGGCGACGTGGTCATGAAGGTGAACCGTCGATGATCGACGAGGAGAACAAGTCCGCAACCATGCCCGAGACGCCAACTGCCCCCGCAGCTGCGCCGGCTCATGCCGCTCCGGCGCGCCCTGCGACCGTGGAGCCCGAGGACACCGTGTTCTCCCTGCCTCTTTCGCATGTAACTCAAGAATATCCGGCACTCGTCGATGACGAGGATGCCGACACCGAGCAGCTCGACGCCCCCATCGGGGCGCACGCTGCCGAGCCGTCCGCGGAACCGGAGGCAACGCCCGCACCGGCTCACTTTGCCGAGCCCGTCGCCGAGGCGATTAACGAGAGCGCTGCCGTGTTTGCAGCCCCCGAGGCTGCCGCGCCGGTATTCCCCGTCGCCCCGGCAAGCGAGGCGGCACCCGCGCCCGCAACGCCTGCCGAAGTCGAGCAGCCCGTTGCCGCGCCCGCCGCAGCTCCCGAGCCCTCCGCTCAACCCCAGAGTACGCCCACGCCGTCGCACTTTGCGACGCCCGAGCCGACGGCTGTCGAGCCGCAGCAGGACGGCGATCCCGCCGACCGCGCAACCGAAGATCTCAACCTTCCGGACGTCTCCGACGCCGAGTCGGGAGACGATGCCGACACCGTCTCCCCCGGCGACACCGCCGAGATCGATGTCGCCGCCGTGGAGGCAAAGCTCAAAGATCCCGGCTCGACCATGAGCTTTGAGCCGCTGACCGACGAGCGCATCGAGACCGACTCGACCTACGACGCCGGCACCACCACGCAGCTTATGTGGGGCGCCCGCTCCGACGTCGGATGCGTACGCCCGCACAATGAGGACTCCTATCTGGTGCAGTCGCCGCTCTTTTGCGTGTGCGACGGCATGGGAGGACACGCCGCCGGCGAGGTGGCATCCTCTATCGCCGTCGAGACCATCGCCAAGACGGCGCCGCAGTCCGCCGACGCCGCGCGCTTGGCCGCAGCCGTCGAGGCCGCCAACGCCGCCGTGATCGAGGCCGCCCTCAACGGCCTGGGCAAACCCGGCATGGGATGCACGGCCACCTGCGCCTACATCGAAAACGACACGCTCGCCATCGCCCACGTAGGCGACTCGCGCGCCTACCTGCTCCACGAGGGTACGCTCATCCGCGTGACCCGCGACCACTCCTACGTGGAGGAGCTCGTGGATGCCGGCGAGATCACGGCCGACGAGGCCCGCGTCCACCCCAACCGCTCGGTCATCACCCGCGCGCTGGGCTCGGATCCCGCCATGTATGCCGACCACTTTACCCTGCACATCGAGGAAGGCGACCGCCTGATTCTGTGCTCCGACGGTCTTTCGAGCATGATTCCCGATAGCGATATCGAGAACATCGCTACGCAGTCCTCGAGCGCACAGATCTGTGTCGACAACTTGGTGGACGCGGCGCTCGCCGCCGGCGGCCACGACAATGTGACCGTGGTGGTCGTCGACCTGGTCGACGACGGCGTCATGCGCGAGGCAAAACGCGTCCGACGCCGTAATGTCACCATCGTCTCCGTCTTGGCCCTTGTATTTGTGCTGGTAGCAGGCATCTGGGCATACACGGGCGTCACCGGCTCCTATTACTTGGGAACCTACCACGGCAATGTCGCCGTCTGGCGCGGCCTGCCCGGCAAGACGCTCGGGGTCGAGCTCCACTGGCTCGAGAGCGAAACCAGCATCAAGCTGTCCGACCTGCCCGAAGACACGCAAAACCGCCTGAAGGCAGGCATTCCGCAAACGAGTGTCGACGATGCGCAGGACACCATTTCCAAGTACCGCCATCAGATTGACGAGGAGCAGACCCGTCAGGTGATTGACGCGCAAACGATTCGCGACAACACCGATCAGGAATCCACCTCCGAGTCAGATTCCGAGAAAACCGCCGAACAGTCAGCCGAGGCCGAAGCCTCCGATAAGAATTAGAAAGGGAGTGCCGCTTATGAGTCGCCGCAACACCGAACTGCTCTTGCTCATCGCCTCGGCGTTCCCCGTCATCCTGCTCTATGCGATGTACGTGCTCACCGCGGGTGCCACGATTTCCTTTGAGACGCTCGCCGTGCCGATCGGCCTGTTCGCCGCCTTCGCCGCGGCGCATATCGCCGTGCGCATCCTGGCGCCCGGCGCCGACCCCGCCATCCTGCCCATCGTCTTTGCGCTCTCGGGCATCGGCATCACATTCGTGACGCGCCTGGCCCCCGACCTCGCCATCTCGCAGCTCATCATCTTGTTTGTCTCGGTGGCGCTCATGGTGGGAACGCTCGCACTGGTCAAGAACCTCGACGTGGTCATGCGCTACAAGTACACCTTTGGCATTATCGGCATCATCCTGCTGATGCTGCCGATCTTTATCGGCACCACGATCTCGGGCTCCAAGCTGTGGATTCGCATCGCGGGCTTCACTATCCAGCCCGGCGAGTTCGCCAAGGTCTTCATCGTCTTGTTCCTGGCAGGCTATCTGGCCGAGAACCGCGAACTGCTCTCCATCTCCAACCGCAAGATCTTGGGCCTCAAGATTCCGCGCTTCCGCCTGCTGCTGCCGCTGTTTGCCGTGTGGGGCGTGTGCCTGCTCATCGTCGTCTTCGAACGCGACCTGGGCTCGGCCGTCCTGTTCTACACCATCTTTTTGCTGATGCTCTATGTTGCCACGGGACGCTTTTCGTACGTCATCATCGGCCTTGCGCTGCTGGCCGTTGGAGCCGTGGGCGCCTACAAGTTCCTGTCTCACGTGCAGGTGCGCTTTCAGGTCTGGGTCGATCCGTTTAAGGATGCCCAGGGCCAGGGCTACCAGATCGTACAGTCACTTTACTCACTGGCTGACGGCGGCCTGGTTGGCGTCGGCATCGGCAACGGCATGGCAAACAACATCCCCGTCGTCGAGTCCGACTTCATCTTCTCGGCCATCGGCGAGGAAATGGGCCTTTTGGGCGGCGGCGCCGTGCTCATCCTGTTTATGCTTTTTGCCGTGCGTGGCCTCACCACGGCAGCCCGCGCCAAGTCCGACCTTGCAGCCTTTAGCGCGACCGGCCTTACGGCGGCCATCAGCTTCCAGGCATTCTTAATCGTTGGCGGCGTAACCCGCCTGATCCCGCTGACCGGCGTCACCCTGCCCTTTATGAGCCAGGGCGGCTCCTCGCTGCTGGCGAGCTTTATCATCGTCGCGCTGCTGCTGCGCGCCGGCGACGAGGCAACCGGACGCGAAGCCGAGCTCACCGGCACCGGCACCATGGCCGCCATCACCGATGACCAGGTCGCATCCGCCGCTGCCCCGACCGGTACGCGTTTTGCCAACGTGCCTTCCTACAGCCACGGCAACCACTCCGCGGGCTCTCGCATGCGTCGTCGCCTGCTCGACACGCCTGAGTCCGGCGTGCTCGGCCGCGTGGCGCTTGCCAACCGTCTGACTCGTGCCGTGTTTGCCTTTACGGCGCTGTTCGCCATCCTTATCGGCAACCTCACCTATGTCCAGGTCATCAAGGCAAAGGACTACCAGGACATGCCGAC
>URZN01000026.1 GCA_900552345.1 uncultured Collinsella sp.
CATTAAGGGGGCGCGTGCTATGGGAGAGGATGGGGAGCAAGCTGCTCCACGTGGCGTAGATGCCGTCGTTAATGACCAGGTTGTCGTAGTAGATCGGCATGTAGAGCAGATGGTGCAGCCCCATGGGCTCGAGTGCTCGCTCCAAAAACACAAAGATACCCACGCCGAAGGGGCCGACGCCCGCAAGTGCGTGGCGCAGCGTTTCGGTCGCTGCGTATACGAAGGGCACGATGGCGGCCGAGATGGCGGCAAGGGCGAACACGGCAAAAAAGCTGATGAGGTAGACCAGCGAGGAACCCGAGAAGGTACCGAGCCAATCGGGAACCTTGGCATCGTAGAAGCGGTCATGGATGGCGACGACGGTTGCCGACACCGCCAGCGGGCCGATAATGCCGGTGTCGAGTGTCTTGATGCCGTCGATGATGGTGATGCCGCTAGCGGAGGTCAAAGACGACGGGTACTTAAGTCCAAGGTTGTCTCCGCTCAGCTTGATGATCTCGCTCAAAAAGAAGCAATAGGCAAAATAGGCCACGAGCGCCTCGAGGCAACAACGAGCTGGTTGCTTTTGGGCAAGGCCGATGGGCAGCGCTACGGCAAAAAGGAGCGGAAGTCGTTTAAAGACCGTCCACGAGCCGCGCTGGATGATAGTCCAAAAAACGTACCAAGGGGTTCCGTATACGGCGAGGTCGCCGACGATATCCGCAGACGTTGCGAGGGCGGAGACGCCGACCATAAGACCCGATATGGAAAACAACATGGCGGGCGCGAACATTGCCCCGCCAAAGCGTTGGATTTTCTGCAGCATAATATGCCTTCCGGATGCAACATGCTGTGCGAGCAAGAACGTTTAAACAATGAACTCATTGTAGAGGACTGACTGCTTGCCGCATTGACGGTTTTGATTCGATCCGATCTGGGTGTCGGGGGAACCGTCGACGGTAAATAATCGGTGCTTTGCCGATAGACGGTTTAAACAACCCAAAGAAATGCTATCGTGCCTAGCCATACATATTCATTAGAGGTGAAGTCATGCCAAAAGCGATTTACGAAGGAATCTACCGCGAGATCCGTTCGCGCATCATTAACGGGACCTATGCGTTTCAGGAGATGCTGCCAACCGAAGCCGAGCTGACCGCGGAGTTTGGCTGCACGCGCAATACCGTTCGACGCGCCTTGAGCATGCTGGCCGATCAGATGTTTGTGCAGCCTATACACGGCAAGGGCGTGCGCGTTATTTGGCTCAAGGGCGAAACCGACATGCTGGGCGCACTCGAGGAAGTCGAGTCGTTTGGCGAATTTGCAAAGCGCAACAATGCCGTTGCATCGACGGACGTTAAGTCTTTTGAACATTTGATTTGCACTGAGCAACTTTCTCGTCGCCTGGGCTTTAAGGTGGGCGAGGAGCTGATTCGTGTAGTGCGTGTCCGAAGCCTTAACGGCAATGCACGCCAAGTAGACCATGGTTACTTTTTGGAGTCGATCGCCAAGGGCCTGACGCCCGAGATCGCCGCAAAATCAATTTACGACTATCTGGAGCACAAACGCGGCGTCAAGGTGATGGCGAGCCGTCGTACGGTGAGTGTCGAGCTCGCCAACGATGAGGACTGCAGCTACTTGGACCTTGGCAAGTACAATTGCGTCGCCGTTATGGAGAGCCAGTCGTACACCTCGGACGGCATCTTGTTCGAGGTCACGCATGCCCGCACGCATCCCGAGATCTTCCACTACCGCGTCAACTCCAAGCGATAGCCGGCTAGCTCACAGCCTGACGAGACTCATGCCATCAAAGCGAAAACGCCCGGTCAAACCGACGATACATCGGCTTGACCGGGCGTTTTCTCTGCATTAGATAACAAATAATTGTTTATACAAAACTTGTCAAGTATCAAGTTGAAATTACCGTTCACCGAAGTTTTTCTACCGCTCTAGTAATACTTGTTCAAACAACTAGCCAAATAGCGTATTGTACAAATCAGCAAAAGGGGCAAAGTCCCCGAGCCAATCTCCGAAGGCGGCGGCAAAGGGTGCCGCCACGGTGTGAAAGGGTGGATTGTAATGAAGAACGAAATGAGCAGAAGGCAGTTCCTGGGCTTTGCTGGTTCCGCGGCTGCGGTTCTTGGTCTGGGTCTCGTGGGCTGCGGTGGCTCCGCCGGCTCCGGCTCCTCTGCTTCTGGTGACGCTGCCGAGGTCTACTTCCTCCAATTCAAGCCCGAGGTCGACAAGGAGTGGAAGGAGATCGCCAAGGCGTACAAGAAGGAGAAGGGCGTCGAGGTCAAGATCGTGACCGCCGCCTCCAACACCTACGAGGAGAAGCTCAAGTCCGAGATGTCCAAGAGCTCCGCTCCGACCCTGTTCCAGGTCAATGGCCCCACCGGTCTTAAGAACTGGAAGGATTACTGCGCCGACCTGTCCGATACCAAGCTCCGCGGTGAGCTCATTGATGACTCCCTGGCTCTGCAGTCCGACGGCAAGGATGTGTGCATCGACTGGGTTCAGGAGAGCTTCGGCATTATTTACAACAAGCAGCTGCTCGAGAAGGCTGGCTACAAGGCCGAGGACATCAACTCCTTCGACAAGCTGAAGGCTTGTGCCGACGACATCCAGGCCCGCAAGGACGAGCTTGGTGTCGAGGGTGCCTTCACTTCCGCCGGCATGGACGACTCCTCCAGCTGGCGCTACACCACCCACCTTGCCAACATGCCGCTCTACTACGAGTTTGAGAAGGAGCACAACCAGGAGGACGACGAGATCAAGGGTGAGTTCCTCGACAACTACAAGCAGATCTTCGACCTGTACATCACCGACTCCACCTGCGATCCTTCGCAGCTTGCTTCCAAGACCGGCGACGACGCCACCAACGAGTTCGCAACCGGCAAGGCCGTCTTCTACCAGAACGGCTCTTGGGCCTACTCTGACCTCGTCAAGGCCGGCATGACCGACGATCAGATTGGCATGATGCCCATCTACATCGGTGTTGACGGCGAGGAGAACCAGGGCCTGTGCTCCGGCGGCGAGAACTACTGGTGCGTCAGTTCCCAGGCTTCCGAGGATGCCCAGAAGGCCACCGAGGACTTCATGTATTGGTGCGTCACCGCTGACACCCCGACCAGCATCATCGCCGACAAGATGGGTCTGACCGCTCCGTTCAAGAGCGCCAAGGAGACCACCAACGTCTTCTCGCAGCAGGCCGTTGCCATGGCCAAGGACGGCAAGAAGACCGTCGCTTGGGACTTCGTCTACATTCCCTCCGAGGAGTGGAAGAAGAACCTCAAGCAGGCTCTGATTGCCTACGCTGCCGATAACAGCAAGTGGGACGGCGTCAAGAACGCCTTCGTCGATGGCTGGAAGACCGAGAAGGCCGCTTCCGAGTAAGCAGTTGCTGCCCAAGCTATCTGATTAGCGACAGGGGGCGGGCAGACGTTGGTTTGCCCGCCCCCTGCATATTGAAAGGACCCTTTTATGGGCAAAGCACTCAAGCGCTGGTGGCCGCTCTTTATGCTGCCCACGTGTCTGGCGTTTATGATCGGGTTCGTGATCCCTTTTATCCAGGGCCTCTATCTCTCGTTCTGCCAGTTTATTATCATTAGTAACGCGCACTTTGTCGGTATCGAGAACTACGTGCGCGCGCTGTCCGATCCGCAGTTCTCCACGTCGTTCTTCTTTACCGTGGCGTTTGCCTTCCTGTCGACGGTGCTCATCAACGTGATTGCCCTCGCCATCGCGCAGGCGCTCACCCGCAAGGCGCTCAAAGGCACCAACATCTTCCGTACGATCTTCTTTATGCCGAACCTGATCGGCGGCATCGTGCTGGGCTACATTTGGCAGATTCTGATCAACTGCCTGCTCTCCAACGTGGGCGCCCAGCTCATCGCCCTTAACTCTGCTGCTGGCTTCTGGGGCCTTATCATCCTGACCCTGTGGCAGCAGGTCGGCTACATGATGATTATCTACATCGCTGGTCTGCAGTCCATTCCGTCCGACTACATCGAGGCCGCCAAGGTCGACGGTGCCACGGCATGGCAGACGTTTTGGAAGGTTAAGATCCCTAACCTGATGCCGACCATCACCATCTGCCTGTTCCTGTCCATCACCAACGGCTTTAAGCTGTTCGACCAGAACCTCGCCCTTACCGGCGGCGCCCCCGCGCACTCCACCGAGATGCTCGCCCTGAACATCTACAACACGTTCTATTCGCGTGCCGGTATCGCATGGCAGGGTATCGGTCAGGCCAAGGCGGTTATCTTCTGCATCCTGGTCGTAGCCATCTCCATGATTCAGCTTAAGGCCACGAGGTCCAAGGAGGTGCAGCAGTAATGAAACGCGATAAGGTTATCAATCGCGCGCTCTCGATTTTCTTTACGATTCTGTCGCTCGCGTGGATCTACCCCGTGTTCATGATTGCGCTCAATTCCTTTAAAAAGGCAACTGCAATCAGCACCACCACGGCATTCGATCTGCTCACGCCCGAGACGTTCAACGGCCTTGCAAACTACGTGCACGCTCTTAACGAGCAGGGCTTTGCCTCGGCGTTTATGTACTCGCTCATCATCACGGTCACGTCGGTCGTTCTGATCTTGGTGTGCTGCTCCATGTGCGCCTGGTACGTAGTCCGTGTCAACAGCAAGATCTCGAACTTCTTCTATTATCTGTTCGTCTTTTCTATGGTCGTGCCCTTCCAGATGCTCATGTTCACGCTGTCCAATTTGGCGGACCGCATCGGCTTCAACACGCCGTTCAACATCTGCTTTATCTACCTTGGCTTTGGCGCGGGCCTGGCGGTCTTTATGTTCGCCGGCTTTGTAAAGAACATCCCGCTCGAGATCGAAGAGGCGGCCATGATTGATGGCTGCAACCCGGTCCAGGTGTTCTTTAAGATCGTCCTCCCCATCATGAAGCCCACCTATCTTTCGGTCGGCATTCTCGAGACCATGTGGGTCTGGAACGACTACCTGCTGCCCTACCTTACGCTCGACTCCACCAAGTACAAGACCATTCCTATCTTGATCCAGTACTTCCGCGGCGGCTACGGCCACGTCGAGCTCGGCCCCATGATGGCTTGCATCATGATGGTCGTTGTCCCCATCGTCGTCATGTACATCCTCTGCCAGAAGTACATCATCGACGGCGTGGTGGCAGGTGCCGTCAAGGGCTGATGCCGTAACTGTTTTGCAAGTTTCTGCGGCGCCCTCAACATGGTGCCGCATATCGAAAGGTAAAGACATGGCCGAGATCGTTCTCAAACATGTTCAGAAGGTGTATCCCAACACCGAGTCCAAAAAGAAGGGCTTCTTTGGCAAAAAGAAGAAGACCGAGGAGAAGAAGCACAACCTCAAGGTTACCGAGGATGGCGTGCTCGCTGTTGAGGACTTTAACCTCACCGTTCACGACCAGGAGTTCGTCGTCCTCGTTGGCCCGTCTGGCTGCGGTAAGTCCACGACGATGCGCATGGTTGCTGGCCTGGAGGACATCACCTCGGGTGACGTGTTCATCGACGGCAAGCGCGTCAACGACGTCGCTCCCAAGGACCGCGACATCGCCATGGTGTTCCAGAGCTACGCTCTGTACCCCAACATGACGGTGTACGAGAACATGGCGTTTACGCTTGAGCTCAAGAAGGTCCCCAAGGACGAGATCGACCGCAAGGTTCGCTCCGCTGCCGAGATCTTGGGTATCACCGAGTACCTCGACCGTAAGCCCAAGGCGCTTTCGGGCGGCCAGCGTCAGCGTGTCGCTATCGGCCGCGCCATCGTGCGTGATCCTAAGGTCTTCTTGATGGACGAGCCGCTGTCCAACCTGGACGCCAAGCTGCGTAACCAGATGCGTGCCGAGCTCATCAAGCTGCGCCATGAGATCAAGGGCACGTTCATCTACGTCACCCACGACCAGACCGAGGCCATGACCCTCGGCGATCGCATTGTGGTCATGAAGGACGGCGTCGTCCAGCAGATCGCCACCCCGCAGGAGGTCTTCAACCATCCCGCGAACATCTTCGTCGCCGGTTTTATCGGCGTGCCGCAGATGAACTTCTTCGATGCCCAGCTGGTGCGCTCGGGCAACGGCTTTACCGTCAAGACCGAGGATATGAACGTGGCGCTCGCCCCCGAGACTTGCGCTCAGCTTGCCCTCAACTGGGACGGCGGCGACGTGAAGGAGATTACGGCCGGCGTGCGCCCCGAGCAGATTCTGCTTGCCGACAAGGGCGAGGAGGGTGCGCTCCAGGGTACCGTCGAGGTGACCGAGCTCATGGGTTCGACCGAGCATGTCCACGTGACCGCTCCCGATGGCCAGTTCGTCCTGATCATTCCCGTTGTCGACCTTGAGGCCAAGGGTGCGCTCAAGGCGGGCGACTCCATCTGGTTCAAGTTCGAGAAGAACGCGACCCATCTCTTCGATAAGGTGTCTGGCAAGAACCTTATCTAGGCCCGGTGCATCCAGGCCCTCCCTTTGGGCGACTGCGGTATTGCCATCCTTTTGCCGCGGTCACATATAAGACTCCCCTCCCGTCCACTGGGCGAGAGGGGAGCCTTTCTTTATGACGGGGTTGTCTGGTCGGTCGTTTGTCTCGATTTGTAACAAGTAGAGGATCGAATTGGCTTTAGATGTTACAGAACGAGATTGAGTTGAGCCGCCTGTCCTTTCGTCTCGATCTGTAACACGAAGGACTGATTTCGGTAGTTACCTGTTACAGAACGAGATTGTTTTAGCCGGCTTATCCATTTGTCTCGATCTGTAACAGTAAGGGCGGATTTCGGACGTTAGATGTTACAGATTGAGATAAACCCTAGGGAAAGAACCGGTTTGTCTTGATCTGTAGCAGGTAGGACCGTTTTGGCCGAATAGGTGTTACAGATTGAGACGATTTAGTCGAGGCGGCTCACGGGGGCAACGCACGGGCACAAAAAAACGGAGCCGTGTTGCCACGACTCCGTTCCTCAAGAGGATGGTAAGGGGAATGGGTTAGTCCAGGTGCCAAATCTCGTCGTTGTACTGGGAGATCGTACGGTCGGACGAGAAGGCGCCGGCGTTGGCGATGTTGATCAGCGCCTTGCGCATCCAGGCATCCTGGTCCTCGTAGTCGGCCAGCACGCGCTCCTTGGTCTGGATGTACTCCTCAATGTCGAGCAGGGCCATAAACCAGTCCTTGCCCTTGATGTCGTCGTGCAGACGCTGCAGGCGCTCCGCGTTGCCGGTCGCCATAAAGGCGGGGTTGGTGATGAAGTCCACCAGCAGTTTGATGCCGGGCTTGCGGTAGAGCGCGCCGGCGTTGTAGGTGCCGTCGGCGTAGAGCTGCTCGACCTGTTTGGACGAGGCGCCAAAGGTATAGATGTTCTCGTCGCCCACGAGCTCAGCAATCTCCACGTTGGCACCGTCGAGCGTGCACAGGGTCAGGGCGCCGTTGAGCATGAACTTCATGTTGGAAGTGCCGCTCGCCTCCTTGGAGGCCAGACTGATCTGCTCGGAGATGTCGGCGGCGGGGATTACGCGCTCGGCGGCGGTGACGTTGTAGTTCTCGATCATGACGACCTGCAGGTAGGGGGCCACGTCGGGGTCGTTGGCTATCCACTGGGACAGCGTCAGGATTAGGTGGATGATGTCCTGAGCGATGGTATAGGCAGGCGCTGCCTTGCCGCCAAAGATGATGGTGACGGGGTGCTTAGGCTTATTGCCGTTCTTGATGTCGAGATACTTCCAGATGATGTAGAGCGCGAGCATCTGCTGGCGCTTGTACTCGTGGATACGCTTGACCTGAACATCGATGATGGCGTTGGAGGGGATCGTCACGCCCTGTTCGAGCGCCATAAACTCGCGCATGATGGTCTTGGCTTCGGCCTTGGTGGCAGCCAGGCGCTCAAGAATGTTCTTATCGTCGGCGAATTCGGCGAGCTTGCTCAGGTCGCCGGTGCTGCGCCAATCGGTGCCGATCACATCGTCGAGCAGACTGGCGAGCGCGGGGTTGGCGCCATGGATCCAACGGCGGAAGGTGATGCCGTTGGTCTTATTGGAGAACTTCTCGGGGTAGATCTCGTAGAACGGATGAAGCTCGGTGTCCTCCAGAATCTTGGTGTGGAGTGCGGCGACGCCATTGATGGAGAAGCCAAAGTGAATGTCCACGTGGGCCATGTGGACGGTGTCGTGCTCGTCGATGATGGCGACGCGCGGGTCGTCGTGCTCGGCCTTGGCAACCTCGTCGAGCTTGACGATGATGTCGGCGATGGCGGGCGAGACCTTCTGCAGGCTGGTGAGCGGCCACTTCTCGAGCGCCTCGGCAAGAATCGTGTGGTTAGTGTAGGCGACCATGGAGCGCACGATGGTCACGGCCTCGTCAAACTCGATGCCATGCTCGGTGGTGAGCAAGCGAATGAGCTCGGGGATGACCATGGTGGGGTGCGTGTCATTGATCTGGACTACGGCGTAGTCGGCCAGGTCGTGCAAGTTGCTGCCGCGCTCGATGGCCTCGTCGATCAGGAGCTGGGCGGCGTTGCTCACCATGAAGTATTCCTGGTAGATGCGAAGCAGGCGGCCCTGCTCGTCGGAATCATCCGGATAGAGGAACAAGGTGAGGTTCTTGGCGATCTCGGTCTTGTCGAAGTCGATGGAGCTGCCGGGTACCAGGCCGTCGTCGACGCTCGCCAGGTCGAACAGGCGTAGACGGTTTTTGGTAGGCTGGCCGTAGCCGGGCACATCGATGTTGACGAGCTTGGAGGTGACGGCAAAATCGCCAAACTCGACGGTGTAGGAGCGGTCGTCGTCGATCAGGATGTCCTGCTCGCCGAGCCACTCGTCGGGGACGGCCTTCTGCTGATTGTCGACAAAGCGCTGGCGGAACAGGCCGTAATGGTAGTTGAGGCCCACGCCGTCGCCGGTAAGGCCCAGCGTGGCGATGGAATCCAGGAAGCATGCGGCCAGACGGCCCAGGCCGCCGTTGCCGAGCGACGGCTCGACCTCGAACTCCTCGATCTTGTTGAGGTCGTGGCCCGCGGCGGTGAGCTGGTCCTTAACCTCGTCATAGATGCCAAGGTCGATCATATTGTTGATGAGCAGCTTGCCGATCAAAAACTCGGCAGAGATGTAGTAGAGCTTTTTCTTGCCGTTGTTGAGAGGACGGGCGGCAGAGCGCTCCTGCACGAGCTTGACCAGCAGCTTATAAATACGACGGTCATCGAGCTGCTCGAGCGAAGTTCCGAAGGACTGCTTGGCGAGTTCTGCGAGATTGATACGGGGCATGTTTCCTCCTGTGATGGGTTGATTGCATGTCAGAAATACAAAAGAAGCCCGCGCGAGGGATTGGAGTGGCCTCGCGCGGGGAAAACGGACGCGTCCGCACGGTGGGGTGGGGTCGGGCGCGGTGGCTCCTATTGGGGAAGCTCAATTTCGGCTTCCGACGGGATGCGGAAGTAGGTTTCGGTCCAGTCGGCGAGCTTGTGCTCGAGCTCGCGGGTGATGGCGCCATCGAGCATGCGCCAGGTCCAGTTGCCGCCCAGGGTGGCGGGGGTGTTGATGCGTGCCTCGTTGCCCAGGTTGAGCAGGTCTTGCATGGTGTAGATACAGGTATCGCTCACGCTGGCGGCGATGGTGCGGTTGAGTGCATCG
>URZN01000027.1 GCA_900552345.1 uncultured Collinsella sp.
CGGTACGCTTATTGGCAGGCATGCGCATGCGGCTATTGCTGCGCAGGCACAGGATACGCCTGCAGCCGTCATCAATCAGACGGCGCGTGGCGAGCTCGCCAATGCCATAGCTGTCACTTGCAATCTGGACAGAGCCCTCGCCAAGATCGCAGTCGATGCCAACCAGGCTCAAGCCCATCTCGGCATATGCCTCGGCACCGATATTGAGGGAGTTGACGATGACGCCGTCGACCATATTGCGGCGGAGCATGTCGATATAGGAACGCTCAAGATCGGGTCGATTGGCGCTGTTGCACAGCAACATCTTAAAGCCATTTTCCGCCAACGTGCGCTCGACCGCCTGCACAACCTGAGCATGGAACGGGCTGCTCACAAAGGGAACGATCATACCGATAAGATTAAGGCGACCGTTGAGCATGGCACGGGCGATATCGTTGGGCGTATAGTTGATGCGCTCCATCGCGGCATGGACCTTATCGCGGGTCTCTTGGCTAATATAGCCGCGATTATTCAGCACGCGAGATACCGTAGTAGGCGAAACCCCCGCCACCGCTGCAACTTCCTTGATGCCAGGCTTAGCAGAATCCTTAGAACGAGCGCCCTCGCGAGCCATAGCACCCTCCCCCATCAACATGTCATACGTTTACATACGAACAAAGCATACCCCAACAACAGCGGGAAGACGGTAACAGCACAAGTAAGTAAACGACTCATCCAAATAATTAGGAGAGTTCCGCCTAAAGGGTGACTACACAGGACCCCCGCCGGGCCGCTTTGGGTTACTTTCCAAAACATTTCCGCAGGACGCAAAGGGCTCCGCCGCGCGAAGCGCGCAGCGGAGCCCTTTGCATGTCCGAGGACGTTTTGGAAAGTAACCCAAAGCGGCCCGGCGATCCTGCGGGAGTTAAACCCCTTTAGAACTTGTCGTGGAAGGTACGCGCAATGACCTCGTCCTGCTGCTCCTTGGTGAGCGTGTGGAAGTTCACGGCATAGCCGGAAACGCGGATGGTCAGCTGCGGATACTTCTCGGGGTGAGCCTGAGCGTCGAGCAGCGTCTCACGGTTGAAGACGTTGATGTTCAGGTGGTGGCCACCCTTCTCGGCGTAAGCGTCGAGCATGTGGACCAGGTTATCGGCCTGGGTCTCGGAAACTTCAGAAACCTTCATAATGTGTCTCCTTCGATTAATAGGCGCCGGCCGAAACCGGCGCGCTAATCAGTAATCGTTATTGTTAGTATAGCACTAACAATAGTTACTCGCCCAGCTGATCAAGGTCGATATCGCCAAAGAACACCTGGTCCTCCTTGCCGAGCGCACTCGGGATGATGGAGAAGGTGTTGGAGATGCCGTCCTGAGCATCGCGGAACGGGAGCTTGGAAACCGAAGACAGCGAAGCGATGGCGCCGTGGCTATCGCGCTTGTGCATGGGGTTAGCACCCGGGGCGAACGGCTGGCCAGCCTTGCGGCCGTCGGGCGTGGAGCCGGTCTTCTTACCGTACACGACGTTGGAGGTAATGGTCAGAACCGAGGTCGTGGGCACGGAGTTGCGGTAGGTGTCGTTCATGCGGATGTACTCCATGAACTGGTGCACAACGTCGTGAGCGATCTGGTCGACGCGGTCGTCGTCGTTACCGTACTTGGGGAACTCGCCCTCGGTCTCGAAGTCGACGATGATGCCGTTCTCGTCACGGACGGGGTGGACCTTGGCGTACTTGATGGCGGACAGGGAGTCAGCCACGACGGAAAGGCCAGCGATGCCCGTAGCGAACCAGCGGTGCACGTGCTTGTCGTGCAGAGCCATCTGAATGCGCTCGTAGCAGTACTTATCGTGCATGTAGTGGATGATGTTCAGCGAGTTGACGTACACGCCAGCGAGCCACTTCATCATGTCGTTGTACTTGGCCACAACGTCGTCGTAATCGAGCGTATCGCCCTCGACGGCGCGATACTTGGGGCCGACCTGCTTCTTGGAGACCTCGTCAACACCGCCGTTGAGTGCGTACAGCAGGCACTTGGCCAGGTTGGCGCGGGCGCCGAAGAACTGCATCTCCTTGCCGATGCGCATGGAGGACACGCAGCAGGCGATGCCGTAGTCGTCGCCGTGGTAAACGCGCATGAGGTCGTCGTTCTCGTACTGGATCGAGGAGCTGGCGACAGAAGTCTTGGCGCAGAACTTCTTGAAGTTCTCGGGCAGACGGGTCGACCACAGAACGGTCATGTTGGGCTCGGGGCTGGTACCCATGTTCTCGAGCGTGTGCAGATAGCGGTAGCTCATCTTGGTAACGAGCGTACGGCCGTCAACACCCATGCCGCCGATGGACTCGGTGACCCACTGCGGGTCGCCGGTGAACAGGGCCTGGTACTCGGGGGTACGGGCAAACTTGACCATGCGGAGCTTCATGATGAAGTGATCCACGAACTCCTGGATCTGCTCCTCGGTGAAGGTACCGTTGGCAAGGTCGCGCTCAGCATAGATGTCGATGAACGTAGAGGTACGGCCGATGGACATAGCGGCGCCGTTCTGCTCCTTGACGGCAGCAAGGTAGGCGAAGTACATCCACTGGATGGCCTCCTGCGTGTTGGTAGCAGGGTTGGAAATATCGAAACCATAGGTCTCGGCCATCATCTTGAGCTCGCCGAGGGCGCGGATCTGCTCCTGCAGCTCCTCGCGATCGCGGATGTTGTCGGCGGTCATGACCGTCGGGGTGGAAGCCTTCTGGGCCTCCTTGTCCTTAATCAGGTAGTCGACACCGTACAGGGCGACACGACGGTAGTCGCCGATGATGCGGCCGCGGCCATAGCCATCGGGCAGACCGGTGATGATGTGAGCCGAGCGGCAAGCACGCATCTCGGGGGTGTAAACATCGAAGACGCCGGCGTTGTGGGTCTTGCGCTCGAAGGTGTAGCGCTCGACAACGTTCTCGTCGACCTTGTAGCCGTGCTGGCTGGCGGCCTGGCAAGCGATGCGGATACCGCCGTTGACGTGCAGAGCGCGCTTGAGCGGCTTGTCGGTCTGGAGGCCGACGATGGTCTCCTTCTCGCGGTGGGCGTTATCGATGTAGCCAGCGGGGTGGCTCACGATACCCGTGACGGTCTTGGTGTCCATATCGAGGACACCACCCCGCTCGCGCTCCTTAAGCAGCAGGTCGAGAACCTCGCCCCACAGCTCCTTGGTACGCTCGGTCGGACCTACGAGGAACGACTCGTCGCCCTCGTAAGGGGTGTAGTTCTTCTGGATGAAGTCTCGGACGTCAACCTCTCCCGTCCAAATGCCTTCCTTGAAGCCTTCCCATGCCTCCTGCATTGTGTAACCACGCTCCTAGTTACGTGTAATGCGGCGCTCTCTCACACCGCTGCTTATTGAATTCTTGAATTTTCGGCTTGCACTACCGGCTTCTTCCGTTCTTCACCACACGTTGGTGTAGGGAAAACGTTTATCCACCTTGGAACTACAACCCAAAACCCAAGATTTCACCCGTTTGAGAAGGATAACATAGCGACCCTCTCCATCTGGGCTGTTATATGTTTCTTTTTTTATATCATAAGGGCGTTTTTTACAAACCCGCAGGAAATGCGAGCGTGAACAACTACCGTTCACCGATTTGTTTAGTTTTTTCCTTGCCTTTGTACGACGTTCACTCTAGCTGTTATGCCAGCTTTAGCAGGGTAAAGTGCCTCTGAGTGGGCTTTAGGACGTGCTCAGAGATCTACCCCTAACTTTGCTGATACCGACGGTGTACGGAGGTCGCCTAAAGGTTGTTTTCTAGGCATGTCCCAAAATCTACCGTATAGGGTGCGCGTGCGGGGGTATCATCTTTCACCGAAAATAGTTTCTAGTGTTAGGGGTTTTCGGTGGAAGATACCGATTTCCGTGAACTTGGGCGTCAGCTCCTTACCGAGTTCGGCAGCATGCATCAGCGCATTTCGCGCTTTGCGGACAAAGCCCTCGGCGGCGAGATGGCCGTCATGCGCGCCCTCATGCTCGCTGGCGGTTCGCTCACGCCGAGCGAACTCGCCGATCGCGCCTGGGTCTCGAGCGCCCGCATCGCCAATATCCTACGCGCTCTCGAAGCCAAGGGCTGGGTCGAGCGCGAGCACTCAAAGACCGACCGTCGTCGCGTACACGTCACGGTGACCGACAAGGGATTCCAGGATCTCGAAATCAAACGACGGGAATTCGAGGAGCGCACCGCGGCCTTCCTCGAGCAGCTCGGCGAAACAGATACCCAAGAGATGGTGCGCCTTCTAAGACGTGCCAACGAAATTATCGACCGCAATCAAGAAAGGAGAGATGCCGAGTGAGGATTCTCAAGCTCTTTAAAAAGCACGTCCTGGCACTGTTCACAGCTATCGTACTTATCGTAATCAGCTGCAACGCCGATCTGGCGCTGCCTACCTATATGAGCGACATCGTCGACGTGGGCGTGCAGCAAGGCGGCATCGCCTCGCCCGTGCCCGACACCATTCGCGCCGAATCGCTCGACGACCTCGAACTCTTCATGAGCGCCAAGGACGCCAAAGCTGCGGAGGCCGTGTTTAGCAAGGCGGACAATAACGGCATTCGAACGTACAAGGGCACCGAGGAAGAGCGTGCCGATGGCAGCAAGATTGCCGACATTATGAGCCTGCCCGAGACTGTCGTCCTTTCGTTCAACCAGGGCATTGACGCCGACTCCATGGGCGACATGATGGGCTCGTCCAGCGAGAAAGACAACAACGCTGCCCAGGCCATGCCCACCCCCGAGCAGATGGCGGCGATGACGCCCGAGCAGCTCGCCGAGATGCAGCAGAAGGCCGCAGCGGCGCAGAACATGCAAAAGCAGATTGATGCCGACGGTGGCAAGATCACCATGAAGAGCCTGCGTCTAGGCGTTGAAGGCGGCCTAATCGACCAGGGCAAGCTCGTCGAGGGCGCCAACGATATGGCAGACAAAATGGGCTCCATGTCGGGCTCCATCGTGACCCAGCGCGCCGTGACCTACGTACAAGAAGAGTACAAAGCGCAGGGCATCGACCCCGCCGACGTGCAGAACGCTTACCTGAGCCGCATGGCGACCACGATGTTTGGGCTGTGCCTGGTGTCGCTCGTCGCCACCATCCTGACCGGTGCCGTGGCGTCGCGCACCGCCTGCTCCATCGCCCGCGATCTGCGCCGCGAGACCTTCAACAAGGTTATGCACTTCTCGCCGGCCGAGGTGGGCAAGTTTAGCCAGGCCTCGCTCATCACCCGCTGCACCAACGACATTCAGCAGATCCAGATGGCCGCAACCCTGTTTATCCGCATGTGCCTGATGGCCCCCGTCATGGGCATCGTCGCCGTCATGCGCGTCCTGGCCAACCACACCGGCCTGGAGTGGACCATCGCCGTGGCCATCATCGCGGTCTCGGCCGTTGTCGGCGTGCTCATGGGCCTCACCATGCCCAAGTTCAAAAAGATGCAGAGCTTTGTGGACCGCGTGAACCTTACCGCCCGCGAGCTGCTCGACGGCCTTATGCCCATCCGCTCGTTCAACCGCGAGGAACATGAGCTCGAGCGTTTTGACAAGGCTTCGCTCGACCTAATGACCACGCAGCTCTACACCAACCGCGCCATGAGCTTTATGATGCCGCTCATGATGCTCGTCATGAACTGCATCACCGTGCTTATCGTCTGGTTTGGCGCCCAGGGCGTGTCCGACGGCGTGATGCAGGTCGGCAACATGATGGCGTTTATCTCCTACACCATGCAGATCGTCATGGCGTTTATGATCCTCACCATGGTTTCGGTTATCCTGCCCCGTGCCGAGGTCGCAGCCGAGCGCGTGGAAGAGGTCATCACTTGCCCCACCAGCATCAACGACCCCGTCTCGCCCAAACTGCTCGCGGCCAGCGCGCCGCGCGGCGAGCTCACCTTCCGCGACGTGAGCTTCCAGTATCCCGATGCCCGCGCCGACGTCATCAGCGGCGTGAACTTCACCACGCATGCCGGTCAGATGCTCGGCATTATTGGCTCCACGGGCTCGGGCAAGTCCACGCTCGTGCAGCTGATTCCGCGCCTGTACGACGTCACGGGCGGCAGCATTTCGCTCGACGGCATCGATGTGCGCGACATGACACTTTCCGAGCTGCGCCGCCGCATCGGTTATATTCCGCAGCAGGGTCGTCTATTCTCGGGTACCGTCGAGAGCAACCTCAAGTTTGCCGGCGACATGGTGAGTGACGAGGATATGCGCCAGGCAGCACGCGTCGCCCAGGCGGAGGACTTTATCGCCGAGCGCGAGGACGGGTACGACTCCCCTATCAGCCAGGGCGGCTCCAATGTTTCGGGTGGTCAGCGCCAGCGTCTGGCCATCGCCCGCGCGTTGGCCAAAAAGCCCGAGGTCGTGGTGTTCGATGACTCGTTTAGTGCCCTCGACTACAAGACCGACGCGCGCCTACGCGAGGAGCTGGCCAAAAACGTTACCGACGCCGCGCTCGTGGTCGTGGCCCAGCGCATCGCGACCATCATGCACGCCGACCAGATCATCGTGCTCGACGACGGCCACGTAGTGGGCACCGGCACGCACGAGGAGCTGCTGCGCAGCTGCCCGGCGTACCTGGAGATCGCACAGTCGCAGCTTTCCGCCGAGGAGCTGGGGCTTACCCAAGAAGAAATTGCAGCCGTCATGGAAGGAGGCGAGCGCTAATGGCAGACGAGACCAAGGCTCAGATTCCCAAGCCCACCCGCCAGCGTGGTCCCATGGGCCGCATGGGCGGCATGCGTCGCGGCGAAAAGGCCAAGGACTTTAAGGGCACCATGAGGCAGCTGCTCGGCTATATCGGCCAGCACAAGATTGCCGTGTTTGCCGCCGTCGCCTTTGCCGTGTGCTCGGTCATCTTTAATATTGTGGGACCCAAGATGCTCGGTCAGGTTACCACCAAGCTGTTCGAGGGCCTGGTTGCCAAGGTCAACGGCACCGGCGATGTCGACTTTAACTGGATCGCTAAGACGCTCGGCTTTTTGCTCTGCCTGTATCTGGCGAGCTCTGCCTGCAGCCTGATCCAGGGCTGGCTCATGACCGGTGTCACGCAAAAGATCTGCTACCGCATGCGCAAGGAGATTGCCGCCAAGATTGCCGTCGTGCCGATGAGCTACTTCAACGGCCACAGCAAGGGCGACGTGCTCAGCCGCATCACCAACGACGTCGATACGCTCGGCCAGTCGCTCAACCAGAGCGTGACGCAGCTTATTACGTCCGTCACGCAGATTATCGGCGTCCTCGTCATGATGCTGTCGATCAGCCTGCCGCTCACCGGCGTCACCGTGCTCACGCTGCCGGCCGCCGCGATTATCTTGATGGTGATGATTCACTTCTCGCAGCCGTACTTCCGCGAGCAGCAGCAGGTCCTAGGCACCGTCAACGGCATTATCGAGGAGGATTTTGCCGGCCAGAACGTCATTCAGGTGTTCGACCGCGCCGAGGCTTCGATCGAGGAGTTCGACCGTCAAAACGACCGCCTCTTTATTAGTGGCTGGCGCTCGCAGTTCCTGTCGGGCCTGATGATGCCGCTTATGAGCTTGGTGGGCAACATGGGCTACGTGGGCGTCGTCGTGGTGGGCGCGCAGCTCGCGCTGACCGGCAATGCCACGCCCGGCGACATCCAGAGCTTTATCCAGTACGTTCGAAACTTTACGCAACCCGTGCAGCAGCTGGGCAACGTGAGCAACACGATGCAGTCGATGGCAGCTGCCACCGAGCGTGTGTTTGAGTTCCTGGCCGCGCCCGAGGAGGAGCAGAAGGCCGACGCGCAGATTCCCGAGAAGCGCCCCGGCCACGTGGAGTTTGACCATGTCAAGTTTGGCTACACGCCCGACAAGACCATCATCCACGACTTTAGCTGCGAGGCGCAGCCCGGCCAGACCATCGCCATCGTCGGCCCCACCGGCGCCGGCAAGACCACGCTCATTAAGCTGCTGCAGCGCTTCTACGATGTGGACGACGGTTCGCTGCGTGTCGAGGGCGTCGACGTGCGCGACTGGGACCGCGCGGCGCTGCGCGGCGAGTTTGCCATGGTGCTGCAGGATACCTGGCTGTTTAACGGCACCATCCGCGAAAACATCCGCTACGGACGCCCCGATGCGAGCGATGCCGAGGTCGAAGCCGCTGCACGTGCCGCACGCTGCGACCACTTTATCCATACGCTCGCCGGCGGCTACGACTTTATGATCAACGAGGAGGGCACTAACCTGTCGCAGGGTCAGCGCCAGCTCGTGACCATCGCCCGTGCCATTTTGGCCGACCGCCCGGCGCTGATTCTGGACGAGGCGACCTCCAACGTCGATACCCGTACCGAGGAGCTTATTCAGCGTGCCATGGATGCGCTGATGCAGGGCCGTACCAGCTTTGTTATCGCGCACCGCCTGTCCACGATCCGCAACGCCGACGTGATCTTGGTAATTCGCGACGGCGACATCGTCGAGAAGGGAACGCACGACGAGTTGCTCGCCCAGGGCGGCTTCTACGCCGACCTGTACAACTCGCAGTTCGACGAAGCGGCGTAAATTCTGCCGCAGGGAACGAATAACGCCCGAGAACGGGGGCGCAGGACAACCTGCGCCCCCGTTTTTGTTCTGCGGCCCTTGAGCCGCCTCCCCTGGGACCTGATTGACAGCCCCTTCCAAACCCTGTGGGCAAAAAATAGCAAATATGAGTACTGTCACCTTTTTAGTAACAGCCAAAACCGCCTCAAACGACCTCTTTGCGGCCTCTATACGCCTTCAAATTAATAAAACGCCCGTTAGCAGGCTTCTGCGTGCCAACGTTAATGAACATATTTTTCACTTTGTCTATTATCTTGCTAGACCGATATGTTACTAGGTTAGCAACCGTACTCATATTTGGCATTTTTTGCCCACTGGGTACTCCCCGGGGAATCGGCGGCAGGCTTAGGGTCCCTCACGGCGTCATCCCATCCTGGTGAGCGCCAACGTTTACCCAGATAAAACCTGCCAAAATAAACCTGTCTCTTTTTGGTAGGTTTCGGGGTGACAAGGGCTTGCACTTTAGCGTGCGACAGCGGATAATGCCGAACACTCGACAATACGCTTATTGCTCTTTCTATAGATTGAGGAGGCCCCTATGGCCATGGAATTCAAACGCAGGCTGCCGATCCCCATGGAGATCCGCGAGGAAATGCCGCTTTCTGCCGAGCTTACCGCCAAAAAGCAGGCATTTGACGCCGAGGTCGCCAAAGTCTTTACCGGCGAGGACGCACGCAAGGTGCTCATCATCGGCCCGTGCTCTGCCGACCGCGAGGATTCGGTCCTCGAGTACATGAACCGACTGGCCAAGACCGCCGAGGAGGTCAAGGACAAGCTCATCATCATTCCGCGCGTCTACACCAATAAGCCGCGCACCAAGGGCACCGGCTACAAGGGCCTGCTGCACAACCCCAACCCCGAGGCTCCCGACGACCTGCTCGAGGGCGTCAAGGCCATCCGCCATATGCACCTGCGCGTTATTAAGGAAACAGGCCTGTCTCTTATACACATCTCCGAGCCCACGAG
>URZN01000028.1 GCA_900552345.1 uncultured Collinsella sp.
AAGATCGTCGGCAGCGTCAGATGTGTATAAGAGACAGGAACGTCAAGCGTGTCGAACGTTTCTTGTCGGGCCATCGCAAGGACGTCGTCGACGAGCTTACGTCCGAGATGACGGAGGCAGCCGAGGCACTCGATTTTGAGCGTGCGGCGCGCGTCAAGCGTCGTCTGGAAGTCATTAGGGGCCTGGACGATCGCCAACAGGTCGTTTTTCCATCGAGCGTCGATATCGACGTCATCGGCTTCTATCGCGAAGAGACTATCTCTGCCGCCTGTGTCTTTGTCGTTCGCGAGGGCCGAACGGTTCGAACTTGTGAGTTCATCCTCGATAAAGGCCTGGATGTCGACGAGGAAGAGCTTCAATCGGGCTTTCTTAAGCGCTATTACGACGAGACGGCTGATATTCCAGCCGAGATTAATCTCTCTGTCGAGCTTGAGGATGCCGAAGCGTTGGGGGAGTGGCTTGCGGGCAAGCGCGAACGCTCTTGCCATCTCCATAGGCCGCAGCGCGGCGAAAAGCACCGCCTGCTCGATATGGCTTCCAAAAATGCGCGCCATGCCCTCATGCGCTACATGATGCGCACGGGGTATGCTGACGATCGCACCAATCAGGCGCTCCTGGAGCTCGAAAGTGCGCTGGCGCTGCCTGCGCCGCCGTTGCGCATCGAGTGCTTCGATATCTCGACGTTGCACGGCACCTTTACCGTCGCTTCGATGGTGGTATTTACCAACGGCCGTGCCGACAAGGGCCAGTATCGTCGTTTTAAAATTCAGGCCGAATTGGACGAGGCGAACGACTTCGTATCGATGTCCGAGGTTCTGGGGCGTCGCTATGCTCCCGAGCGCATGGCGGACGAGCGCTTTGGCTCGCGCCCCGATTTGCTCGTTGTCGATGGCGGCAAGCCGCAATTGACCGCTGCAATTAAGCAACTTGAGGCGCTCGGCCTCGATATACCAGTCTGTGGCTTGGCAAAGGCCGATGAGGAGGTTTTCGTGCCGTGGGACGAGACTCCCGTCGTGCTACCGACCGGCTCCGCTTCGCTTTATCTGATCAAGCAGGTTCGCGATGAATCCCACCGATTTGCGATTACGTTCCACCGCGAATTGCGCGATAAGGCTATGACGGTTTCGGTGCTTGACGACGTTCCGGGCGTGGGACCCACCAGAAAACGTGCCATTATGCGCCATTTTGGCTCGATGAAGCGTTTGCGCGCAGCAAGCGAGCAGGAGATTGCAGAAGTTCGAGGCGTTCCGGCTGATGTCGCCAAAGCGGTCCACGAGGCACTTGTTGCATGGAATGCCGAACGCGCCCAGGCATCGGCCAACCAATCCGAAAACTAAACGCGCTTCTAAACAACTGATATACATGATTGGTCAATTTTCAATCATTTGTTTCGCGGTGATTACCTGCCGATTTCGGGTTTTATTAACGCTAAAACGTTTGACTAACCCAAGCGAAAACCCTGCTATCCTGCGGGTTGACGAAGACTGATATCTCACCTCGTCGATACATACTGTCTGTCGGATCATTTGTCAATGAATTCGGTGAACGGTAGTAAATACCGTTCAAGCGTATGTATGTATCGGTCGCCGAGCGCGGCACCTCAGTTGGGTTCGTCGGTAGGTAAGGTATATATCGTCCGCAAGTTGCGCGGGGGCAAGTCTAGGTGCTCCCGGGTAAGATTCTCTATTGATAGGAGAAGACATGGCCATCATCAACAAGGGTATGTCCAGGCGTTCGTTCCTCGGCCTCACCGGCAGCGTCGCTGCTGTCGCAGGGCTTGGTCTCACCGGCTGCGGTGGCAGCTCTAGCGACGAAGGTTCCGCTTCCGGTTCCACTGATTCCGCCAACCGTGGCGGCGGCGTGATCACCGCTGGTTCCGCTTACGCTCCGTCCAGCTTCGACCCCGCCAGCACCGGCTCCGCTGTGGGCCTGGGTGCTAACTGGCACGTCATCGAGGGCCTCTACGGCATCGATTACCACGACTACAGCACCTTCAACGAGCTCGCTACCGACGATCCCAAGTCCGTGGACGACACTACCTTCGAGGTCACCATCCGCAAGGGCGCCAAGTTCTCCGATGGCACCGAGGTCACCGCTGACGACGTCGTTGCCTCCTACACCGCTTGCGCTGCCTCCGCTACCTATGCTCCGTTCTTCCAGCCCTTCGAGTCTATCGAGGCCAAGGACGCCAGCACTGTAACGGTCAAGACCAAGGTCCCCAACTTCTCCCTGCTCAAGGATCGTCTGGCCATCATCCGCGTTACCCCGGCTACCCAGGCCGAGGAGGATCGCGCCAAGCAGCCGATCGGCTCCGGCCCCTGGATGTATGACTCTATCTCCGATACCGAGATCACCCTGGTTCCCAACCCCGAGTACAACGGTGAGTATGCTGCCGAGGACGAGAAGATCCAGTACAGCATCCTGACCGACCCCACCGCTCGCGTTACCGCCCAGCAGGAGGGCTCCACGCTCGTTATGGAGCTCGTCACCGCTGACGCCGTCGACCAGCTCGAGAGCGCTGGCTGCAAGATCGACAACGTCCAGGGCTTCGGCACCCGCTTCATCATGTTTAACGTCGCCAAGGAGCCTTGGAACAACGTCAAGGTCCGTCAGGCCGTCATGTACGCGCTCGACACCGAGAAGATGATCACCAACACCTTCGCCGGCCTTGCCACCGCTGCCAGCTGCTACCTGCCCAAGAGCTTCACCAACTATCATGAGGCTTCCACGGTGTACAAGACTGACGCCAAGAAGGCCAAGAAGCTCATCGAAGAGTCTGGCATCACCCCGGGCGCCATCACCCTGCGCACCACCGACAATGAGCAGATCAAGGGCATGGCCGCTCAGGTCAAGAACGACCTCGACGCCCTCGGCTTCGATGTGACCATCCAGACCGATACCTCGCCGGCCACCTACGCTGCCATCGACGGCGGCGAGGCCTACGATATCCTTCTCGCTCCTGGCGATCCGTCCTGCTTCGGCGCCGATCCCGACCTGCTGCTCAACTGGTGGTATGGCGACAACGTCTGGATGCAGACCCGTTGCCCGTGGAAGGAGTCCGCTGAGTGGGAGAAGCTCCACGGTCTCATGGACGAGGCTCTTGCCGCCGAGGGCGACGAGCAGCAGAAGAAGTGGAACGAGTGCTTCGATATCATCGCCGACAACGCCGTTCTGTACCCCGTTGTCCACGTCAAGACCGTTTCCGCTTCCTGGGACGATCCGTCCACTGCACCCAACGGCGAGGCACTCGATGGCTTCAAGGGCATCGGCACGACGAGCATGTCCTTCAGGGGCGTCGCGACCGTCAAGGCCTAAGACTCGCTTGAGTCATATGTGGGGCGTCGGTCGTAAGGCAACGTCCTCATAGTTGAAACAAAGACCCGGGCGGCCTCGATGTCGCTCGGGTCTTGTAATGAGTATCCATACTCATATACCAGTTGGTCCTACCGACAAAAGAAAGGGGAGAGAACGTGAACAACTTTCTACGTTTGATTGGAAGGCGTCTCGTGGCGCTGCCGATCATGGCATTGGGCGTCACCGTCCTGGTGTTCTTCCTTATGTCGTTCTCCAAGACCGACCCCGCCTATACGGCGTTGGGTGACGGTGCCTCGCCCGAGGCGGTTGCCGAGTACCATGAGAAGTATGGTCTGGACGACCCCTGGCCCGTGCGCTACGTGCGCTACATGGGCGATCTGATCCATGGTGACATGGGCACCTATGGTGCTGCTCGCAACTCCGTTGCCAAGCGCATCTCCACGGCCCTGCCCGTCACGATGCAGCTGACCTTCATCGGTCTTGCTATCGGTGCGGTCGTTTCGTTTTTGCTCGGCGTCATCGCGGCACTGTATCGCGATAAATGGCCGGACCAAGTGATCCGCGTCTTTTCCATCGCCGGCTTGGCAACCCCGTCGTTCTGGCTTGCCGTTCTGTTGATTCTGCTGTTCTCTTCCTACCTTAAGGTGCTCCCGGCGTCCGGTGCTCTGCCTCACTTCACCACCAACCCGGCAGGTTATTTGGCGCGCATGATCATGCCCGCCATCGCTCTGGCATTCCCGCTGACGGGCCAGATGACTCGTATCGTGCGTACGGCCATGGTTGAGGAGCTCGATAAAGACTATGTCCGTATGGCTCGCGGCGCCGGCGTTCCCGAGAAGGTCGTCGTCGGCATCAACGTCTTGCGCAACGCGCTGATTACCCCGGTCACCACCCTCGGTCTTAAGATCGGCTACCTCATGGGCGGTGCTGTCGTCATCGAGGTCATCTTCAACCTCCCCGGCATGGGTACTGCGATCCTGCAGGGCGTTCAGGGCAACGAGGCGAACCTGGTTCAGGGCGTCGTCATCGTCGTTGCTCTTGCCTTCATCATCATCAACATCGTGGTTGACATGCTCTACCTGCTCATCAACCCGCGCATCAGGACGGTGTAGATTATGGTAAAGATTCGAGAGAAGCAAACCGAGCAGCTCGAGAAAGCTGCCTCCAAGGGGCTCAAGCTCGGTGGCTGGAAGAAGATGACGCTGTCTTCTAAGATTGCCGCCGTCGTGCTGGTGCTGGTCGCCCTGACCGCGATTCTGGCGCCCCTTCTTGCCCCCTATAGCCCGGTCGAGATTTTCACTGCTCGCCAGGCTCCCGGCAATGGATTTATCTTCGGTACCGACGATAAGGGTCGCGACATTCTGTCGCGCATGCTCTACGGTGGTCGTTACTCGCTGATCATCGGCTTTGGCGCCACTGCCATGGCTCTGGTCTGCGGCTCGGTCGTGGGCGCCCTCGCGGCAGTTTCGCGCAAGTCCGTTTCCGAGGCGATCATGCGCATCCTGGACATCATCATGTCCATTCCGGGCATCGCCCTCGCTGCCGTCTTCGTCTCCATCCTGGGCAATTCCGTGCCGTCGATCATCTTCGCCATCGGCTTTATGTATACTCCGCAGATTGCCCGTATCGTGCGCGCCAACATCGTGTCCGAGTACGGCGAGGACTATGTCCGCGCGGTCATCGTTTCCGGCGCCAAGGCTCCGTGGATTTTGATCAAGCATGTTCTGCGTAACTGCATCGCCCCGATCATGGTCTTCACCGTTACCCTGGTCGCCGACGCCATCATCTTCGAGGCCTCGCTGACCTTCATCGGCGCTGGTATCCAGGAGCCCACCGCTACCTGGGGCAACATCCTCGCCGACGCTCGCGGTGGCGTGCTCGCTGGCCGTTGGTGGCAGGCGCTGTTCCCGGGCCTGGCCATCATGATCACCTGCCTGGCGCTCAACATCCTCTCCGAGGGCATTACCGACGCCATGGCCGCTGCTCCCTCCGCCGCCCTGGATCCGACCGACTCCTCCAAGCGCCGCGAGGCCGACCTGTTGGTCTCCGACCCCGTTCGCGCCTACAAGGAGCAGGCTCAGTCCCTGTCCGCCCGTCTTGGCGCTCTGCGTGATGTCGAACTCAAGCGTAACGACCGCCATGTGCCCGATGAGTCCGTTGAGCCGATCCTTTCGGTCCGCGATTTCTGCATCCAGTTTGAGCACCACGGTGACATCAACGTCGTCGACCACGTTAACTTTGACGTCCGTCCCGGTCAGACCATGGGCCTGGTAGGCGAGTCCGGCTGCGGTAAGTCCATCACCACGCTGGCCATCATGGGCCTGACCGACGATGACGAGCATCTTTCCGGTGAGGTTCTCTGGGAGGGCCGCGACCTGCTCAAGATGAGCAAGAAGGAGTGGTTCGGCCTGCGCGGTACCGATATCGCCATGGTCTATCAGGACGCCCTGTCCTCGCTCAACCCCTCCATGCTCATTTCCGCTCAGATGAAGCAGCTCACCAAGCGTGGCGGCACCCGTAGCGCCGAGGAGCTCCTGGAGCTCGTGGGCCTCGACCCCAAGCGTACGCTCGAGAGCTATCCGCATGAGCTTTCCGGTGGTCAGCGTCAGCGCGTTCTGATCGCTATGGCCCTTACCCGCGACCCCAAGCTGGTCATCTGCGACGAGCCCACGACCGCTCTGGACGTTACCGTCCAGAAGCAGGTCATCAAGCTGCTTAACGACCTTCAGGCCAAGCTCGGCTTTGCCATGATCTTCGTTTCGCACGACCTGGCACTGGTCGCCGAGGTCGCTCATAACATCACGGTTATGTACGCCGGTCAGGTTATCGAGCAGGCGCCCACCAAGGAGCTGCTCACCAACCCGATCCACGAGTACACTCGCGGTCTTCTGGGCTCCGTCCTGTCCATCGAGAGCGGTTCGGGCCGCCTGCACCAGGTGCCCGGCGCCGTTCCCAGCCCGCGCGATTTCCCCAAGGGCGATCGCTTCGCACCCCGCTCGAGCCATCCGCGCATTGGCCTGGACACCCGTCCGGTCTTCAAGCGCGTGCCCGGTACCGAGCACTTCTATTCCGAGCTCCCCGACGAGGTGCTCAAGGCAAATGGTTTGACCCCTCACGCGGAGGTGATGTAGATGAGCGAGACCGCAGTCAACGGCGTCGAGCCGATCATCTTCCTTGATGACGTCCACGTCACCTTTAGGACCCGTACCGGCTCGATTCTGCACCCCAACCTGGTTCACGCCGTCCAGGGTGTAACGATTAAGCTCATGCCCGGCCAGACGATCGGCATCGTCGGCGAGTCCGGTTGCGGAAAGTCCACCACCGCCAACGTCATGTGCGGCCTGCAGGCCCCCACGAGCGGCAAGGTCTACTTTAAGGGCAAGGACGTTACCAAGCGTACCGCCGAGGACCGTCGCCACATGGGTCGCGTCATCTCGGTCGTGTTCCAGAACCCGGCCACGGCGCTCAACCCCCGCATGGTCGTTCGCGAGCAACTGCTCGACCCCATGCGCGTCCACAACTTGGGTACCGAGGCCGAGCAGGAGAAGCGCGTCAAGGAACTCTTGGAGCTCACCGGTCTGCCCAGCTCCGCTGCCGAGGTTCTTCCCGGTCAGCTTTCGGGCGGCCAGCGCCAGCGCGTCGCAATTGCCCGTGCCCTTTCGCTGAACCCCGATGCCATCATCGCCGACGAGCCCACCTCGGCTCTGGACGTTTCGGTCCGCGCGCAGATTCTGAACCTGCTGACCGACCTTAAGAAGGAGCTCGGCCTGGCCATGGTGTTCATCAGCCATGACATCCAGACGGTCCGCTATATCTCTGACGACATCATCGTTATGAATGGCGGCAAGATCGTTGAGCAGGGCGAGGCCAAGCAGGTTTTCCAGCACCCTCAGGACCCCTACACCAAGATGCTGCTCGGCGCTGCGCCGTCGCTGCTGCATCCTAAGCTCGGCGAGTAGCCTCGCTTTCCCTCCCGTGCGCCCGGTTCCCTTGCCGGGCGCACCTCCGTTGCGATTTCGAAAGGTTGGGTTCACGAGCCATGCCAAGTGCTCAGGAGCTACAACAGCAATTTGGTGAATATCGAGGCGCTATGCCCCGTCCATCGGATTTCGATCTCTTTTGGAAGGACCGCATGGCGGAGGCCGACGCCGTCGAGCTCGACTACGCGATTGAGGCGGCTTCGGTTGCGGATTCCGCGACCTGTCGGTTTTTCGACTTCTGGTATACCGGCATGTGTGGTGCACGCCTGCATGCCAAGTACCTTAAACCCGTCTCGGACGAGCCTGTGCCATTGGTACTTCAGTTCCATGGGTATCCGGGTGCAAGCCGCAGCTGGTTTGAGCAGGCGTCGTTTGCGGGCATGGGCATGGCGCTCATTGCTCTCGATTGTCCTGGCCAAGGAGGCCCCTCCGAGGACATTGGTGGATTTGCGGGCACGACGGTCGCGGGCCATATCGTCGCCGGTATCGACGGCGATCCGGCCAACCTCTACTATGTCCGCCTGCATCAGGATATCCGCATTCTGTGCCGTATCGTTCGCGAGCTCGAGGGCATCGATCTTACCCGCGTGTATGTAAACGGCGCATCGCAGGGCGGCGGTTTGGGTATTGCGACCTGCGCGCTCAATAGTGATTTAGTTGATCGCGCGGCTATCCTCTATCCCTTCTTATCGGACTTCCGCCTGGTTTGGGATCTGGACGCCGACGATATTGCCTACGAGGGCCTGCGCTATTGGTCGCGTTGGTTTGACGAGGACTCGACTCGTATCGAGGAAGCCTATGCCAAGCTGGCGTACTTCGATTCCAAGAATTTTGCCCCCATGGTCAAGTGCCCCGTGCTGTTTGGCACGGGCACGGCCGATATCGTCTGTCCGCCGGCAACGCAGTTTGCGGTGTACAACAACCTGTCCTGTGACAAGCGTCATGAGTTCTTTGAAGGCTTTGGCCACGAGGAGATTCAGAATTTTGACGATCTGATCATTCCGTTTTTCTGTGAGGAAGGGGAGGCTCATGTCTAAGTGCGAGAGCAATGTCGATGAGCTGATTGTCCCCGAGCTTGCGGGGATTGCTGGAACGGTTTCGTCAAGGCTCGCAGAATATCGAGACTGGCACGGTGATGTCCAAGCAGATGTTTCTGATTTAGGGACATGCGCTTCGAATCTTGAGATTCAAGGCCTGGCCATTACGGCGATTGACTTTGTTAACCCCTGCGCCCGTTACTCGGAGGTTTCCTTTGAACTCGGTGACGATGCGGTCCACGCTCGTTTGATTGAGCCTGTTGGTCGTGCCCGAGTATCTGAGCGCGTGCCGCTGTGCCTGATGTTCCACGACATCGATCGGCCTGTGCGCGGCTGGCATCACATGACGAGATTTGCCGCCATGGGATATGCCGTGCTTGCACTGGATGATGATGTTGCTGGTGCGGACGACCTGCAGCGGGGAATTGCTTCGCCCGCTTTTGTCGAGCGCGTCCGTTGGGGCTGCGCGTTGGCGAAGGTCGCGCGCAATCTTGATGGCGTGGACCCCGATCGCATTTTTGCGTGGGGCGAGGGCCTTGGCGGCGGCGTCGCGCTGGCGGTTTCCGCTCTGGACGAGCGGGGCCTTGCCTGCACGGCGGTTGCCAATCCAATCCCCGGTGGCCTTGAGGCTCTGTCGTCTCGGGTGTGCGGATCGGTGCTCATGGGCACATCGCTCATGGATGCCGTGAGCGACCCCAAGGGTCAGTTTGCCGTGTTCAACGGTCTTGAGTGTGACCGGAGGCATATCATCTATGCCAAATACGCTCACGAGCGCATCAATGCGTTCGAAAACGAAGTCGTCGACTTCTTTAACCAAACGTTCTACCCGTGTTCTTTGGCCTAGACGGCCTGGACACTGCCAACAAGAGTGGGTGGCATAGGGTCGCCCGCCAGACAACTAAGGAGATTCTTGTGGCAACTCAGAAATTCACCGGCGTTATCCCTCCCGTCGTTGTTCCCGATACCGAAGACCACCAGCTCGACGTTGCCTCCTTTGAGCGCAGCATCAACCGCATGATCGATGCCGGCGTCGATGGCCTGTTCTTCCTGGGCTCCTCGGGCGAGGTCGTCTTCTCCACCGACGAGCGTCGTCGCCAGATTGTCGCCGAGGCTGTGCGCATCGTCGACCACCGCGTTCCCGTTCTGGTCGGCATCATCGACACCGAGACCGAGCGCATGATC
>URZN01000029.1 GCA_900552345.1 uncultured Collinsella sp.
GGCTCCGGTCTCGTGGGCTCGGAGATGTGTATAAGAGACAGTCTCGACCTTGTCGAACTCGTGCTGGCGGATGATGCCGCGGGTGTCGCGACCAGCGGAGCCGGCCTCCTCGCGGAAGCAGGGGGTGAAAGCGGTGTAGCGGCGCGGCAGGGTATCAGCATCGAGAACCTCGCCGGCGTGCAGGTTGGTAAGCACGACCTCGGCGGTGGGGATCAGGAAGTTGTCGCCCGAGACGTGATAGGCGTCGTCCTCGAACTTGGGCAGCTGACCCGTGCCAAACATGGTTTGACGCTTGACGACGATGGGCGGCCACCACTCCTTAAAGCCACGGCTGGTGTGCGTGTCAAGGAAGAAGTTGATGAGGGCGCGCTCAAGACGGGCGCCGGCGCCACCGAGAACGGTAAAGCGGCTGCCGGAGAGCTTGTTGCCGCGCTCGAAATCGAGGATGTCGAGGTCGGTGCCCAGGTCCCAGTGCGGCTTAAAGTCGAAGTCGAACTCGCGCGGGGTGCCCCAACGACGGCGCTCGATGTTCTCGTCCTCGTCCTTGCCGTACGGCGTGGCCTCGCAAGGGATGTTGGGAAGGTGAGCCATAAAGTCGTACTGCTCCTGCTCGAGAGCGGTGCGGCGCTCGGCCAGACCGTCAATCTTCTCGTTGACGGCGCGCACGGCCTCCTTGGCGGCCTCGGCCTCGTCCTTCTTGCCCTCCTTCATCAGGGCGCCGATCTTCTTGGACTCGGCATTACGCGTGGCCTGGAGCTCCTCGACCTCGGTGATGACGGCACGGCGCTCGTCGTCGAGCTCAAAGAACTTCTCGCGATCCCAAGACGTCTGGCGGTTGGCCATGGCGGTATCGATGGCATCGGGGTTCTCGCGAACAAACTTGATATCAAGCATTAGATCCTCCGGCGATATACATTCCATTTAGGTTGCAACCTTGTACATGTATGGGCAAGTATATACTTATGAGCGTTTACGACCCAACCCAACTACGCAAGAAGGCACCCAATGGACGCAGTTTTTTCCTTTTTGTTTGGCACCCGCACCGGTTTTGCCATCCTTTTCGCCGGCGGCATCCTACTGTTTGCGATTCTTGCCTTTGTAATGGAGAAGCGCACCCATAAGATGTATGTCGACCGTGGCCCCAAGTCCGAGGACGAAGAAGACGGCTTCTGGGACTAGCCTGCCAAAAAGAGACAGGCTTATTTTGGTCGGTTTTATCTGGGCAAACGCAAGCGCCCCGCAACTGGAATTGAGCCAGTTGCGGGGCGCTTTTCGTACATGCAACAAAACCGCAGGGAAAAACCTGCCAAAATAAACCTGTCCCTAAATGGCGGGTTTTACTGGAGGGTGGCGTCGATGGCCTTGACCAGAGCGCTGCGCATGCCGGCGTCCTCGAGCGCGACGACGCCCTTGATGGTGGCGCCACCGGGTGAGCATACGGCATCCTTCATCGCCGCAGGATGCTGGCCAGTCGCAAGCTGTAGCTTTGCCGTGCCCAGCACCATCTGGCTCACAATGCGATAGGCATCGGCGCGCGGGATACCGTGCTTGACGGCCGCGTCGCCCAAGGCTTCAATCGCCATGGCGACAAATGCCGGTGCGCAACCGCCCACGGTACCGCCCACAAACAGCAGACTCGTGTCGAGCTCGACGACGGTGCCAAGCTTACCGAGCAGGTCGAGCACCACGGCACGCTGCTCGCCGTTGAGCGTAGAGGACTTCTCGCAGGCGATGACGCCCTCGCCCACCGAAACCGGCGTGTTGGGCACCGTCGAGATATGCGCGACACCCGGCAGGACCTTTTCCCACTTGGTACTGTCCCAAGTCCAGGCGACCGAAAGGACAACCTTGTCGGCTAGGACGTCCTTGAGCGGAGCGAAGACCTTCTCGATCATGTACGGCTTAACCGCGGCAACCACGATTTCGGATGCGGCGACAACCTCCGCCGCATCACGACAGGCAACCATCCCACGCGTCTCACAACGCTCAACCAAGGCGTCGTAGTGGCCCGCGCAGGCGCACATATCGCTCGCAGCCACACCGGCGGCGATCCAGCCATCGGCCATAGCACTCGCCATATTGCCAAAACCGACAAATCCAATCTTCATATCTCATAGTCCTCTCAGACACGCTCTTCAAAACGAAGGCTATTGTCCCACGGCATTGTTTCGTATTGCCGACCTATTTGTGATACGGCTCGCCACGGCTAATCTTGCAGGCGCGGTAGATCTGCTCCAGCAGCACCACACGCGCCAAGTTATGCGGCAAGGTAATGCGTCCAAAGCTGAGCATCTCGTCGGCCCGCGCGCGCACGTCATCGCTCACGCCGTCCGATCCGCCAATCACAAAAGCGATGTCGCTGTTGCCTCGCAGCATGAGGTCATCGAGACGGGTCGAGAGCTCCTCGCTCGAACGCTCCTTGCCCTCGATAGCCAGCAGAATCACATGTGCCCGCGGTGGCAGGGCAGCAAGAATCGCCGCGCCTTCTTTGTCGCGCGCGGCATCCACGCCGCCCGCTTTGGCCGGATCGATATCGGCAACCTCGCGCATATCTACCTTGGCATAGGCGCCTAGGCGTTTGGTGTATTCGGCGCACGCGTCCTTCCAAAAGCGCTCTTTAAGCTTGCCAACGCAAACAACGGTATATTTCACGCGCGTTTACCCCTTCGACTCGTTCTGAACTTTGCCGGCGGTCAACATCTGCTCGAACATCGAGGCCGACTGTGAGAAATCGCTCGGCAGCACGACCGTCGAGGTTTTGCCCGTGCGAGCGAACTCCGTCATCATCTCGGACCACTGCGTAAACATGAACAGCTGGTTGGCCTCATCGTTGCCGACGCCCGTCTCCTGGATAATCTCGAGCGAGTCCTTGATGCCCAGAGCGATGGCTTTGCGCTGGTTGGCGATGCCCTCGCCCGCCTTTTCCATTGCCTCAGCCTCGGCGGTCGCCTCGGTAACGCGCTTGATGCGATCGGCCTCGGCGAGCTCCTGCGCAGCGGCCCGCTTTCGCTGGGCGGCGTTGATGTCGTTCATGGAGTTCTCGACCTCGGTCGGCAGCGCGATCTTGGTGATAAGTGTCGACACGAGGGTGAAGCCGTAGGCGGCCATCTGCTCGGACACGGTGGCGTTGACGTCCTTGGCGATATCGTCTTTTTTGGCAAAGACCTCATCGAGCGTGTAGACGGGGATGGAAGAGCGCAGGGCATCGGTGATGAAGTCACGCATTTGGTCGACGGGCTCCTGCAGCATGTAGTAGCTCTTGTAGATGCCCGAATCTGCCGGGCCGGCGCCCATGTCATAGCTCACGTGGTACTGAGCAGAGACCTCAAGGCCGATAGTCACGTTGTCTTGGGTCTTAACGTCGATGCCAAAACCGTTTTTCATGGTGCGCAGACTCACCGTGGCGGCTTTGCGGTCGATCACGGGCACCTTCATGTGGAAGCCCGCGTTGACGATGCGGTTGAACTTGCCCAGACGCTCGATGATCCCAGCATGCTGCTGTTCAACGACATAGCAGGCGTTGGGGAGCAGTAGCAACAAAATGATGATGGGGAGTAGAAGGCTCGTAAGGGTAGCGATGATACCGGACAACAGCATGGTTTCTCCTCTGATAGGTACGCGTTGGGACTAGGATACCCGCACGAAGCAGCTGTGTGACACCAACAAGAGGACCCGTGGTCAAAAAAGGCCAAATATGAGTACTGTTACCAGTTTAGTAACAGCGTATTTGGGTCAAAATCGCCTTTTTGAACCCGAGGTCTATCGAATTTACTTTGTTTTGTCTCAAGATTGGGTCAAATTAGCGTACATCTGTTGCGCAAAATGAGCAAAATGGCTTCGTGAAATGTCTCTATTTTCGTGCCAGTACTCATATTTGCCACTTTTTGACCACGGGGGCATCTACCGCGCGAAATCGATAGGTCAAATCTGCCAAAAACGGCCCGTAACAAAAAAGCTCCCATTGCTGGGAGCTCTTTCATTCAATGGTGCGGGCGAAAGGACTTGAACCTTCATGGGGTTGCCCCCATACGGACCTGAACCGTACGCGTCTGCCAATTCCGCCACGCCCGCGTGCAGGAATTAGAATAACGGAGCGCCATCGCGAACGCAAGAACTATTTTTGAAAAAGTTTGCAGGCATTTTCCCAAGCTGCTCGCGCGATTGCCTCAGCATCCTCGCCGGTACGATCGACGCGGTCGTTGACCAGCGCGTTTGCTGTGATGGAAATCATCGCAGGCTCGCACTCAAGACCGCGAATGGGCTCCGGCGCCATATAGGGACAATCCGTCTCGAACAAAATGCGATCGAGCGGGGTCGCCGCAAATGCCTCGCGCACGTCTTCGTTGCGCTTAAAGGTGGCCGCGCCGCCATAGGCGATATAGCAGCCCAAACCCACAAAGCGCTCCATCGTGGCTCGATCCTCGCCAAAGCAGTGCAGCACGCAACCGGCCTGAGGCACACCCACCTCGCGCAACACGTTGTACGCATCCATATGCGAGGTGCGCTCCCCATCCGAGTCCTCATGCCGCAGGTGCAGCTCCACCGGCACATTGCGGCGCACGGCAACTTCGAGCTGACGTGCCATGCAATCAATCTGCACGCTATGGGGCGCCGGCGCGATGTCGTCATCGTAATCCATGTGGTAGTCCAGGCCGATCTCGCCGATACCGGCGCACAAAGGGTCATCGAGCGCGGCAACGACCTGTGCGTGAATGTCGTCGGTATAATCCGGCGCGCCATAGGGGTGAACGCCAGCGAGATACTTGATCTGCGGAATATCCCGCATCGGCAGAATTTCGCGCACGAGCCAGTCGCTATAGTCCGTCACGCTGCGCTTGTCGGCGATGGGGTCGAGCATCGTCACCAGCAGGTCGACGCCCGCGGCTTTGGCGCGCACGAGCGTCTCGGGCACCTCCTTGCCCCAGAACGAAAGCAGATGCGCATGCGTGTCGGCAAGCGGTGCCAAGGGCACGGGACAAGCAGCCGTCTTCTTTTTCTTGGTAAACGTCACGCGTTCGGCATTAGGCATCATGGATTAGCTCCTGGGCCAGGCGGACAAAGTCAGCAACATCGAGCGTCTCGGCGCGCGTGGTGGGTGCGATACCGCAAGCCTCAAAGGCGGCATCGAGCACGTCCTTGGCAAAGCCGTTGGCGCTCATGGAATTACGGATGGTCTTGCGACGCTGAGCAAATGCGGCGTCAATCACGCGGGCCACGAACTCGCGATCGAGTCCTTCGGGCACCACGCCGTCAGCACGGTCGATACGCACGACGGCCGAGTCCACGTGCGGCGCCGGCATAAAGCAACGCGGCGGCACCTCAAAGCGACCCGTAACCTGCGCATACAGGCCCAGCTTTGCCGTATAGCCGCCATAGGTCTTGTTGCCCGGCGTTGCGGCAATGCGATCGGCAACCTCCTTTTGAACCATGACGACGGCGCGCTTGAGCGCGGGCATCGTCTGGAAGAACTGAAGGATGATCGTCGCCGCCACGTTATAGGGCAGATTCGCGACAAACACCGCGGGTTCACCACCGGCGGCCTGCTTAATCTGCTCCAGCGTCACCTTGAGCGCGTCGCCCATGATAAAGCGGAAGTTGGCATAGTCGGCGGCGTGGGCATCGAGCACCGGCTCGAGCTCGGGATCGGCCTCGATCGACGTGACGCACGCCGCCTCCTGCAGCAGCGCAAGCGTGAGCGTACCAACGCCCGGACCAACCTCGAGCACGCGCTCATCGCCCGCAAGCTCGGAAAGCTCGCAAATGCGCTCAATTACATGGTTGTCGATCAGGAAGTTCTGGCCCAGGCGATGCTTGGTCGCAAGGCCAAACTCCTCCAGCAGCTCCCTTGTTGCCGTGGGGTTTGCCAAAGGCGAAGTTGTCATAGTTGCCTCCTTAGCATGGTGGCGGCGTCTTGAAACAAAAGGGCATGGACCGTTGCGGCCATGCCCTTACATCTAAACAGTAAATTGCCGATATGGCGCGCGGCGTCTTAGCCCAGACGCGGGAACAGCGGCTCGCCCTTCTCGACGGGCTGACCACCTGCAAGCAGGCCCCAAGCGCAAATGCCCTTGAGGTCGTCGGTCGCGGCCTCGTCCTCGCAGGACAGGCGGCGCAAGGCTTCGGCAGAGGTCTGGGGCATGAGCGGCATCAGCAGGTGAGCGGCAATGCGGATGGCCTCGAGCAGGTTGTAGATCACAAACGCCAGCTCGTCAGCCTTGGCCTCGTCCTTGGCAAGCGCCCAGGGCTCGGAGTCCTCGATGTAGTGGTTGGCGGCGTGGATGAGCTCCATGACCTCGTCCTTAGCTCCACCGTAATCGAGCACGTCCATCTTGGCCATGTAGCGCTCGACCAGACCATCGGCGATCTTTGCCAGCGGGTTGTCGAACGCATCGAACGATGCGGGCTTGGCGGGCGCGCAACCGTCAAAGTACTTGCCGCTCATGTTGAGCGAACGCGAGATAAGGTTGCCCCAGCTGTTGGCCAGGTCGGCGTTGTAGACCTGCTCCATGCGATCGAAGCTGATGGCACCGTCGGTGCCGGGGACGACGTCGGTCATGAAGTAATAGCGATAGCCCTCGACGCCCAGCATGTCGATAACGTCCTGCGGAGCGATGGCGTTGCCGCGGCTCTTGGACATCTTCTCGGCCTTGCCGGTCTCGGCATTGCGCACGGTCAGGAAGCCGTGGGCAAAGACGTGCTCGGGCAGGGCCTCACCGATGGCCATGAGCATGGCGGGCCAAATGACGCAGTGGAAGCGGATGATGTCCTTACCCACGATGTGGAACTGCGCGGGCCAACGATAGGCCAGTTCGGCACGCGCCTCGTCGGTGTCGACGCCGTAGCCGACGGCCGTCATATAGTTGAGCAGCGCATCGAACCACACGTAGGTCACGTGGCCCTCGTCAAACGGGACCTGAATGCCCCAGTCAAAGCTCGTGCGGCTCACGGAAAGGTCGTTAAGGCCGCCCTCGACAAAGCTGCGCACCTCGTTCATGCGGAACGCAGGCTCGACAAAGTCGGGGTGCTCGTCGTAAAGCTTGAGCAGCTTGTCCTGGAAGGCGGAAAGCTTAAAGAAGTAGGACTCCTCCTGCACGCGCTCAAGCGGACGGTGGCAGTCGGGGCACAGGTGCTGGCCGACGCTGCCGTACTCCTCGTCGCCCTTCTGGACCTGCGTATCGGTGAAGTAGGTCTCGTCAGGCACGCAATACCAGCCGTCGTAGCTGCCCTTATACAGGTAACCGGACTCCTTCATGCGCTCCCACAGGTACTGCACGGCATGATGCTGGCGCGGCTCGGTGGTGCGAATGAAGTCATCGTTGGAAATCTCGAGCTTGCTCCAAAGCTCCTTGAAGTGCGGAGCCTGGCTGTCGGTCCACTCCTGCGGCGTCATGCCATGCTTGGCTGCGGCCTCGGCGACCTTCTCGCCGTGCTCGTCCATGCCGGTCAGGAACTTAACGTTGTAGCCAGCGGAGCGGCGATAGCGAGCCTGAACGTCGGCGATGATGGTGGAATAAGCCGTGCCCAGGTGCGGATCGGCGTTGACGTAGTAGATGGGCGTCGTGATAAAGAACGAAGGCTTGCTTTGATCCATGGGGTTTGTCCTCCAGAAAAACGTTGCATACAGGGGATGATTCTAGCGCAAGGGCTGGATATCCTCCATCTATTGCATATCGAGCACCATGGCATAGACATCGCGCTTGCGGCGCGAATACTTCTGAGACAGGCGCTTGGCCACCGCAGAGGCGGGCTCCCCCTCCTCGAGCGCGGCGCGGATATCCTCGCGCAGGGCCTCGTCGGGATCCGCTGCCGCGGCGCCAACCGGTACGATGCCAGCCTCCTCGTCCTCGCTCGGCGGCGCGATGACCAGCGCAATCTCGCCCTTTACCTCGCCGCGAGCACGCAGCTCCTCGGCGAGCTGGGCAGCGGGCCCGCGCAAGACCTCCTCGTGCAGCTTGGTGAGTTCGCGGCAGACGGCAACCTCACGCTGGGGAAAGACCTCCGCCACGGCCTCGAGCGTCGCCACGATGCGATGTGGAGACTCGTAGAAGATGAGCGCGCCGGGTACTACGGCAAGGCGCTGCAAACGGCGCACGCGGTCGCCGTGCTTTCGGTCCAAAAAGCCCTCGAAGAAAAAATGCTCGCAGGGAATGCCGGACGAAACGAGCGCCGTGACGCAAGCAGAGGGCCCGGGGATAACTTCGACGGGCACATCGGCCTCACGCGCTGCCTCGACCAGCGCCTGGCCGGGGTCGGACACACTCGGCATGCCGGCGTCCGAGGCAAAGGCGAGGGTCTCCCCCGCCAGCAGGCGGTCGACCAGGCCGGCGGCGCGACTGGCGATCACATTCTCGTCGCAACGGACAAGCGGCTTGGAAATGCCCAGGTGCATCAGCAGCTTTGACGTCACACGCGTGTCTTCGCAGCAAATGGCATCGGCGGCGGCAAAGGCCTCGCCAACGCGCGGGGACAGGTCGCCCAGGTTGCCGATGGGCGTGCCGACCACATAGAGTTTGCCCGTATGGGCGCTGTTTTGCGTCATATCAACCTATTCAATCATGCCGCGCTCGAGCGTACCGAGTGCCGCGCGGGCGTCCCATGCTGCAATGCGCTTCTCGGTCTTCCACGTTTGGAAGAACCAACCGGCAGCCGGCGCAAACGAAGCCAGCTGGTTGGCGATAAACACGCGCTCGTAGGCATTGCGGCCCTCGGGCGTAACCGACGAGTTGGCAAAGATCGCCGCGCCCGACCATTCGCCCACCAGCACGGGGAACCCTGTCGAGATCGCTTCTTTAAGCTCGCGCTTGTTACGCGAAATCGCCGTCGCCAGCCCGCGGGGGCTCGTGATGTCGAGCGCATACTCGTCGCGGTAATGGTACAGGTGAAGGTCCATGTAGACGTTCTTGTACTTGGCACCGCGCATAAAATGCTTCCACTCGCTGGGATGCCCCGAAGACGAGAAGACGACGATCTTATCCTCGGGCATATACGAACGGACGAGCTCGTAGGCATCGCGATAGAAATTGCGCAAGTAGTGGGCCGGAATTCCATCCGTCATGGTAAAGAGGCTCTTGCGGACGCTCATCTGCGGCGTGTCCAGCAGCTCAATGCCCAGCAGGCTCTCGGCCTCGCCGTAGCGATCGGCCAAGCGCTCGAGCACGCCGAGTGCGACATGACGGCCGTTGGTGGACGAATGCCACTCGGCAACAGCCTCCGGCGTGGTGGGCGAATCGTTGGAATCGCCCTGGCCACCGGGCACCGTCGCCAGATCGAGCAGTACGCGGATGTCGTACTTGGCAGCCCACTCAATTGCACGGTCGATGTAGTCGACAACCGAGATGTAGGACGCATCGGCCTCCTGCGAACCAAAGGCATACCAGGGCACCGGCAGACGCACGGCATTGAGACCGATCTGCGCCATGCGGCGAAAATCGTCCTCACTCACAAACGTCTCGTAATGACGGCGCATGCGCTCGTTATAGGCGGCGGTGCCCA
>URZN01000030.1 GCA_900552345.1 uncultured Collinsella sp.
CGAGATAGGCTCCGGTCTCGTGGGCTCGGAGATGTGTATAAGAGACAGGGTCGCGACCATCCGCACCGATGCGCCCGTTGAGCTCGATTTTGAGGCGACGTCCTTCCCGGCGTATTCTGCCGATGAGGTTTCCGCGGCTCTGGGCACGCTTGGTATCACCGCCATGCAGAACCGTTTCTTGGCGCTGATCGGTGGCGAGGACGGGGCTGCTGCTGCCTCCAGTGTGTTTGAGATGCCTGCGATGGTTCGCGCGGCCGCGGGCGATGCTGACGCGCTTGGTGCCGTTGCGGCTGAGATTTCCCGCGCGATTGATGCCGGCGAGTGGATCGCCGCCGTGGTGGACGACGACAAGGAAGAGGGCGCGCTCTTTGGACTGACGCGCACGCTGTGGCTGGCGACGTCCAAGGGCCTGTTCGCGCTCGAGGAGGGCGACGGCGGTGCGGCGGCTGAGGTTGAGGGCTTTAACTTTGCCCACGGCGTGATTGCCGGCGTGCTCGCGCGCCTGTTTATGGAGGGCCGCGTGGCGAGCCCGGATATGAAGGCGCTGCTGCACGAGCTTTCGCCTATCGATTCCTCTGAGTCCGAGCTCATGGACCCGCTGTCTGCCGATTCCACGTGCATCTTCGATACCGTGGTTGCCGCCTACCTGCTGGATTCCGACCGCTCCGAGTTCGATGAGGCGTATCTGGCCGATACCTATCTGCAGATGGCGCTGCCTGCGGCGCGCGGTGCAGAGGGTGCCGGCGAGGACGCTCCGTCGCCTGCCGCCCGTACTGCGGCCCTGATGCTGGCGCTCGTGGCGCCGTTGCGCGACCGCATGACCCGCGAGAACGCCGTCAACGTGTTCGATGGCATCGAGATGCCGCTTGTGCCGGTGCTTGCCAAGATGGAGCGCGCGGGCATGCTCGTGGATCCCGACCGCCTGCACAGTCTGTCCGAGGGTCTGGCGACCCAGATTGCCGAGGTCGAGCGAAGCATTCGCGACCTTGCCGGTGACGAGACCTTTAACATCGGCAGCCCCATGCAACTCTCGCACGTGCTGTTTGATGTGATGGGGCTTCCGACCAAGGGCCTCAAGAAGACCAAGCGCGGCTATTATTCGACCAACGCCAAGGTGTTGAGCGACCTTGCCCGCGACCACGAGATCGTGCGCCTGATTTTGGACTGGCGTGAGAAGTCCAAGATTAAGTCGACCTATCTGGACACGCTAGGTCCGTTGCGCCGTGGTGACGGTCGAGTGCACACCACGTACAACCAGACCATCACCGCGACGGGGCGTCTGTCCTCGAGCGACCCGAACCTGCAGAACATTCCGACGCGCTCGGAGCTGGGGCGTACCGTCAAGACGGCGTTCTCGGCGGGCGAGGGCAGCGTCTTTTTGGCGGTGGACTACTCGCAGATCGAGCTGCGCCTGCTCGCGCATCTTTCGGGTGATGAACATCTGGTGCGTGCCTTTAACGAGGGCGAGGACTTCCATGCCGAGACGGCGGCGCGTGTATTTGGCGTGCCGGTGTCCGAGGTGACACCCGATCTGCGCAGTCGCGCCAAGGCCGTGAACTTTGGCATCGTGTACGGCCAGCAGGCCTACGGTCTGTCGCAGTCGCTGCACATCTCAATGGCCGAGGCGCGTGGCATGATCGACCGCTACTACGAGGCCTATCCGGGCGTGCGTACGTTCCTCGACAACGTGGTAGAGCGCGCCAAGCAGACGGGCTACGCCGAGACCATGTACGGCCGCCGGCGTCATATTCCCGAGCTCAAGGCCAAAAACCCGCAGCTCCGCGGCTTTGGTGAGCGCACGGCCATGAACCACCCCATGCAGGGCACCGCGGCCGACATCATCAAGATCGCCATGGCCCGCGTAAGCCGCCGCCTGGAAGAAGAGGGCTTTGCTGCCCACATGATTCTGCAGGTACACGACGAACTGGACTTTGAGTGCCCCGTCGACGAAGTCGAGCGCCTGACCGCCATGGTCCGCGACGCCATGGAGCACGTAGTAGACCTCCGCGTACCGTTGATCGCCGAAGCCAGCACCGGCATAACCTGGGCAGACGCCAAGTAAAGGTACACCCACAACTCCAAAGTAACCAAAACCAGAAGGGGGCTCCTTGCCAACAAGGAGCCCCCTTCATTCAATTAAATTCAGCCAAAGTATCTAGGCGCCAAGACGCCATCCAGGCGGCAAGCAAGTCACCCAAGGACCTGGCCGGGCGAGGCGGGTAAGTTTTTCGTAGATTCCGCACGAGCCGGAAAGCACTTAATGTGCTTTCCGAGCGAGCCCAGGACCTGACCGAGCGAAAAACTTACCCGCCTCGCCCGGCCAGGTCCGACGAGCCACGTTAACGAGCCGCCAAGATGGCGTCGATGAGCGTCAGTACGCCCCCGTCGTTGTTGCTCGGAATGCGCCACTTGGCGTGCGCGTTCATGTGCTCCTCGGCATTCTCCACGATAAAGCTGTGGCCGACGCGCTCGAGCATGGGGATGTCGTTGTAGGTATCGCCCACGGCGGCGGCATCGGCAATATCGATGCCCAGGTGCTCGCACAGGTGCGCGACGCCGGCGCCCTTGTCGACGCCCAGGTTCATAAAGTCGATCCACTCGCGCCCGGCGTTGGTGACGTAGAGCTTGTCCGAGAACTCGGGGCTATAGGTCTCGCGGAATGCGGGCTCGGCATCGTAGCCGGGGAAGAAGACCGATATCTTGTTGGACTCGATATCGATGCCCTCAAAGCTATCGACGTAGTTGATTGTATTGTAGTAGACGCTGATCTCGTCGTGGTATTGATGGTCGCGGGCAAGCACGTAGAACTCGTCGAAGCAGCACAGGACGGGGACAGCGCGAGGATCCTCCGAGGCACGGCTCAAGACCTGCTGATACAGCTCCACGTCGATATTGCTCTTATAGATATAGTTGCCGCGATAGATCACGCAGGCTCCGTTGTCGGGACAAAAAGCGAGGCGGTTCTTGATGCCCTCGAACATCTCCTCGAGCTTGGGGGCGGGACGTCCGCTGGCGGGGCAGAATACGATGCCGGCTTCGGCGAGCTTGTCCAGGCGTTCGTCGAGGCCTTGCGGCAGCACGCGCTCGTCGGTCAGTAGCGTCTTGTCCATGTCGACGGCGATGAGCTTAATGTTTCCGATATTGGCGTCCGATTCGTAAGTTTGCATAAAGGCGAGCCTTTCGTTTCGAAATTGTTTCAGACGTTATAACCATCAACTCGTAGTCAGGCGTATTTTCGCAGGATTGGCGCGCGTTTGCATCACCATTCACAAACTAATGAAAAAACTTTTCAGAAATTTGAATTTGTCGCTTGTGCTGCGGGCACTTTAGCGTAATATAGCGACCATCGAAAACGGAGACGGCAAAAGAGCCGATTACCGAGAAAAAGGTATCGTTTACGATATTTGAATTGCGCCCGGCGATAGGTGAAAGGAGAGGCAGATGCAGTTCGTAAAGATCATCACCACTGCAGACAATGCCATCCGACGCCAGCGCGCAATTTCCCGACGACGATAACAATCGTCTCTGTTCGTATGGGGTGAAATGCCCCAACAGAGTCATTTTAAGGTCGTTGGGTTTTAGCACGACATTGCTGCATGTTTCTAGGGCATGTATGTGCTGATTTTTGCTATTTAACCTGATATTGCACGGTATGTGACCTTGAAATGACTTGCAACTGACCGATGTTCTAACTAGCTACCAAGGGCGAAAGGAAACAGCCATGAGCAAGGAAAAAGTCGTTCTCGCATATTCCGGTGGTCTTGATACATCCGTATGTGTCAAGTGGCTCCAGGACGAGAAGAATCTCGATGTCGTTTGCGTCTGCGGCAACGTGGGCCAGGAGGAGACCGGCCTGGATGCCAAGAAGCAGAAGGCGCTTGACCTGGGCGTTCTCGATTGCCAGGTACTCGACCTGCGCGACGAGTTCTCCGATGAGTTCCTGACTAAGGCCATCGCCGCCAACTCCATGTACGAGAACAAGTACCCGCTGCTCTCCGCCCTGTCTCGTCCGCTGCTTGCCAAGAAGCTCGTCGAGGTCGCTCACGAGTTTGGCGCGACCTACGTCGCCCACGGCTGCACCGGCAAGGGTAACGACCAGGTTCGTTTTGAGGCTGCCGTCAAGGCCCTCGACCCCGAGCTTAAGGTTATCGCCCCGGTTCGCGAGTGGGATTTGAAGTGCCGTCCCGACGAGGTCGCCTATGCTCACGCCCACAACGTGCCGGTTCCCGAGGGTGCCAACGACAACCCCTATTCCATCGACGACAACCTGTGGGGTCGTGCCATTGAGTGCGGCCACCTGGAGGATCCCTGGAACGAGCCGCTCGATGACGCTTGGGTTATGACCAAGAATCCCGAGGACACGCCCGACACCCCGACGTATACCGAGATTGAGTTTGAGGCGGGCAAGCCCGTCGCCGTCGATGGCAAGAAGATGAAACTCTCCGAGATCGTCATCGCCCTCAACAAGATTTCGGGTGACAACGGCTTTGGCCGTCTCGACCTGGTCGAGGATCGTCTGGTGGGCCTCAAGAGCCGCGAGTGCTACGAGGTTCCCGGCGCACTGACGCTTATCACCGCCCACAAGGCACTCGAGGACATCTGCGTCGAGGGCGACTTGCTCAAGACCAAGATCAAGCTCGAGCAGGATTGGGCCACCGCCGTGTATAACGGCCAGTGGTACAGCCCGCTCAAGAACGCGCTCGATGCCTTTATGGCCGACACCCAGAAGTTCGTGACCGGCACCGTCCGTCTGAAGTTCTTTAAGGGCAACTGCCATGTCGTCGGCCGCAAGAGCCCCTTCAGCCTCTACGACTACGGTCTGGCTACCTACGACCGCGACACCACGTTTGACGAGAAGGCCAGCGCCGGCTTTATCGAGATCGATACGCTGTCGCTCAAGACGTGGGCTAAGGTCCAGGGTCCCAGCTCTGCCGCCGCTCAGGCCTAGCGCCTCCTTCCCTTGGTATCCGCGCGGCCCATCCGCGTGATACAAAACGGGCGCACGGGGTCCCTACCTTTCGTTATGCTTGCTGACACTTCTTAACATCGGTGACCCCTACGTTCCGCCCGCATATATGATGCCGCGACTGCGGCTGAGTCCGAGCCCCGCCGGGGTTGTCCGGCGGGGCTCTTTCTATCAATTTGGCGGCTCTGCACCTATATATATGAGGAGTATCCATTATGTTCAATGCTATCGCACATGCATTGCTTGCCCTCGCGCCCGAGTTCGATGCTTCAAAGGTCGAGGACGTCCCTATGAGCCTGAAGACCTGGATCGATGGTTCGCAGGGCAACATCCGGAGGGAGACGTTGGGCGCCAAGTGCATGGTGCGTCACTTCTTTGCAAATTAGCGACATGGCCCCGAACGTGGTGGGGAATATGCAAAACTAGCGGTTGAAAAATTGCTTTAGCGACAGGGCGCATTGCTTTGGGCGCTTGGTTTGGTATTTGGAGAAAGGAGACGGTTCCATGGCTCTTTGGGGCGGTCGTTTTGAGGCGGGCGTGGCCGAGGTCACGCAGGAGTTTGGCGCGTCGCTGCCGGTCGACAAACATCTCTATAAGCAGGATATCGCCGGCTCTAAGGCGCATGCCAAGATGCTGGCGGCCCAGGGCATCATCAGTGTCGAGGACGAGCAAGCGATAGCCGAGGGTCTGACCGGAATCGAACAGGATATCGATGCCGGCAACTTCACCTTCGACATCAACGACGAGGACATTCATATGTCCATCGAGAGCGAGCTGACGCGTCGCATCGGCGAGGCTGGCAAGCGCTTGCATACCGGACGTTCGCGCAACGACCAGGTGGCGACCGACACGCGCCTGGGTGTCAAGGCGCTGGCCAAGGAGCTTATGGAGGCCAATCTTGAGCTGCGCCATGTGCTGGTGGATGCGGCCAAGAAGTACGACAAGGTGATTCTGCCGGGCTACACGCATATGCAGCACGCTCAGCCCGTGCTGCTCTCGCATCATCTGCTGGCGTATTCCTGGATGTTCGCGCGCGACTTTACGCGCCTGAAGGCCGCCTTTGATGCCGCCGACAACTGCCCGCTGGGTGCTGCCGCGCTTGCCGGTACGAGCTATCCGCTCGATCGCCAGATGACGGCTGCCGAACTTGGCTTTGCGGGCGTGATTCCCAACTCGCTCGATGCGGTTTCCGACCGTGATTTCCTGCTCGATCTGCATTACGCCGGCTCCGTCATGGCGATGCACTTGTCGCGTCTTTCCGAGGAGATCGTGCTGTGGTCGAGCTCCGAATTTGGCTTTATCTCGCTTTCAGACTCCTACTCCACCGGCTCGTCTATCATGCCGCAGAAGAAGAATCCCGACTTTGCCGAGCTTATCCGCGGCAAGAGCGGTCGTGTCTATGGCAACCTGGTGCAGCTGCTCGTGACCATGAAGGGGCTGCCGCTTGCTTATAACAAAGACTTGCAGGAGGACAAGGAGGGCGCGCTCGATACCGCTCACACGCTCCTGCAGTGCCTGTCCGTTATGGCCGGAATGATTTCGACTTGGACCGTCAACGAGGATGCCATGGCGCGCGAGTGCGGCGTGGGGCACCTTGCCGCTACCGATGTTGCCGATTACCTGGCCAAGCGTGGTCTGCCGTTCCGCGAGGCACATGCCGTGGTGGGCCATCTGGTCCTGATGTGCGAGAAGCGCGGCTGCAATCTTGAGGACCTGCCGTTTGAGGTGTTCCAGGAGGCAAGCCCGCTCTTTGAGCGCGACATTACCGAGGCGCTCGACATCCCGTCGATTGTCGCCGCGCGCACGACCGAGGGAGGCACCGCTCCTGCCGCCGTTTCCGTGCAGCTGCAGCGTGCCGAGGCACAGCTCGTGGCCGACGAGGGCGTGTTTGGATCGCTGACCAAGGTCGTCGAGGTGGGTCACGGGGTTAATTAGCTTATTGGATGCGTCTGTCTGGTGTGTTCATCATATCTTGCCTTTACGGGTGCCCGCTACGGTGGGCGCCCGTTTTGTTATAGAGAAGGGAGGGGCTTGTCGAGAACTTCTGTAGGACCTTTGGGCAGGTTGTGAAGGGGGGTACGTTCGCGGGCGGCAACCGACCGTCTGCTCTGTTCGATGCGGTTGATGGGCGGTCGGATGGTACTCTAATCGGGCTTCGAAACAGAAGTGACACATATGGAGCGCTTTAATAAATTGCAGCGTTTCAATAAACAGCTTTTTGTTTAACTGCAGCTAAAACTCTGTTACGATGCAGTCCAGGCGGGTGCCGGAATGGGACTTGGGCACGCGCGAACCTACTTGAAAGGCTACTTTTATGGCTATCGAGAAGACCTTCATCATGATTAAGCCCGACGCCGTGCGCGACCGCAAGATCGGCGAGATCGTTGCTCGCATTGAGCGCAGCGGCCTTGTCATCGAGCGCATGGAGATGACCACGCTCGAGCGCGCTACCGTCGAGGAGCACTACGCCCATCTGGCCGACAAGCCCTTCTTTGGCGGTCTCTGCGACTTTATGACGAGCGGTCCGGTCGTCAAGATGGTCGTTTCCGGTCTCTCCGCTGTCTCCAAGATGCGCACCCTTATGGGCGCTACCAACCCGCTTGATGCTGCCCCCGGCACCATTCGCGGCGACTTCGCTGTCGATGTCAACGCCAACGTGATCCACGGCTCCGACTGCCTGGAGAACGCCGAGATCGAGATCAAGCGCTTCTTTGGCTAAACCAGCTTTGACTCCTTAAAGCTGTTAGCGTGTGGCTTGGGCGCCGCGGGATTCCATCCGCGGCGCCCTTTTATTTCAAAATCTATGAAGGTGCCCGCTCGGACATGAGTTCCGAGCGGGCACCTGCTGTTAGCTTGTGGCACTGAGTAGTTTAGGCTTCGTCGACGACCTTGAGTCCGCGGGTCTGGTCGATCTCGTTGAGGAGATTGACGCGACGCTCGTGGCGACCACCCTCAAACTCGGCGTCGAGCCACTCGTCGACGATCATCTTGGCGAGCTCGGAGCCCACGACACGGGCACCAAAGGCGAGCACGTTGGTATTGTTGTGCATGCGGGAGAGCTTGGCGCTGAAGGGCTCGGAGCACACGACGGCGCGTACGCCCTCGACCTTGTTGGCAGCCAGGCTGATACCGACGCCGGTGCCGCAGATCAGGATGCCCAGGTCGACGTCGCCGTTGGCAACGGCCTTACCAACCTTGTAGCCGGCGATGGGGTAGTCAAAGCTCTCGGAGGTGTCGGTGCCAAAGTTCACGACCTCACAGCCGCGCTCCTTCAGGTGCTCGGAGATAATGTTCTTGAGCTCGACGGCGGCATGGTCGTTGCCGATACCAATCTTCATGAGTGGTTCCTCTCTGGTCCGTGCGGCGGAATTGCTAAAGGTTTTACCGCGTTCGACTGCATGATAGCGCGACTTTTGTGTAAACGCTCGGGCGTTTTTTGGTCAAACGCTTTAGCATGCAACAAGACTTACTTCTCATGAATTAATGCCGTCAGTTTGCGCTTGAACGCCGTCCGCCGGAACTTGGGTTGCGGTTTTTGATGCATTGTTATCAAATAAATAGAGTTAACTATTATTGAGAGCCCAGTCCGTTATGTAAGCAGGAGATACCTATGTCTACCGATTCCATTCGCGATGCCGCTTTTTGCGATGTCTTGAACCGCGAGCTTGTCTGCGCGCTCGGCTGCACCGAGCCCATTGCCGTTGCCTATGCAGCGGCGCTGGCGAGCCAGACGCTTGGCTGCGAGCCCGAGCATATGGATGTTGCCTGTTCGGGCAATATCATCAAGAACGTCAAGAGCGTGACCGTGCCCAACTCGGGCGGCATGCATGGTATTGAGGCGGCGGCCGTGCTGGGTGCCGTGGGCGGTGACGCCAAGAGCGCGCTCGAGGTGCTCGAGAGCGTTGACGATAAAGACCGTGCGCGCGTGGCCGATCTCCTCGCTGACGCCGGCTACTGCGATGTGTCGCTTGTCGAGGGTGTGCCCAACCTCTACATCAAGGTGACTGCCACGGCCGGGGGCCATACCGCGGTCGTCGAGATTACCGACCACCACACCAATGTCACGTGCCATACGCTCGACGGTATTCCAGTATGCGGCAAGTCGGCGGGGGAGTGTGCCGCCTGCGCCGAGCGCGTCGTGGCCGAGCGTGCGGCAGATAGCGCTGACACGCCCATGTCGATTGAGTCCATCATCGACTTTATCGAGGACGGCGACATTGAGGACGCCCGCGCTGCCGTTGAGCGTCAGATTGAGCTGAACGGCGCTATTA
>URZN01000031.1 GCA_900552345.1 uncultured Collinsella sp.
GGCCTATCCTGCTGGGTCGGGCAAGACCATTTGGTGCTTTACCGGTGACGTGCTCGAGGAGCTTATGCCGGGTGGCCGTCATCATACCGAGGTGACGGACCGTATCCTGGCCTGCCTCGACATGTTGGTGGACGGCCCGTTCGTTCAGGATCTGTACGATATCTCGTTGCGCTTTAGGGGCTCGAGCAATCAGCGCGTGATCGACATGAACGCCACGCGCACTCGTGCTGCACGTGAGGGCGTTGCGCTTTGCGATGCTGTGGAGCTTTGGCGGGACGATCCGGTCTATTCGACCCATACTATGTAGCTGGCAGAGGTTGCGTGCCGGCGTGGTACCATAGCGCGAACGCGAAATCGAAAAAAGTGAGGCCCAGATGGTCGATCAGGAAAAAGTCGAGACTGCCATTAAGCTGCTGCTTGAAGGTATAGGCGAGGACCCAACTCGTGAGGGCCTGCTGGAGACTCCGGCACGCGTCGCCCGTATGTATGGCGAGATTGCCGGCGGTATGGACCAGAGTGCCGAGGAGCACCTGTCCAAAACTTTTGCCGTCGCTTCGAACGATTTGGTTATCGAGCGCGACATTACGTTCTACTCGCTGTGCGAGCATCATCTGCTGCCGTTTTATGGTAAGGCTGCGATCGGCTATATCCCTAACGGTCGCGTGGCAGGTCTGTCTAAGCTTGCCCGCACGGTTGAGGTCTATGCCCGTCGTCTGCAGCTGCAGGAGCAGCTGTGTGCGCAGGTTGCCGATGCCCTCATGGAATATCTTGCTCCCCAAGGGGCGATTGTGCTGATGGAAGCCGAGCACATGTGCATGACCATGCGCGGCGTGCAAAAGCCCGGCACCAAGACCGTGACGCTCGCTCGTCGCGGCGTCTTTGAGACCGATCCCGCGCTCGAGGAGCGGTTCTTTAGGATGCTGGGTCGTTAGCATGAGGGTCGTCAACGACTTTACATCGAAGACCGATGAGGGGACGTCGCGTCGCGGTTTTATGGCTTCGGGCCTGGCGCCTTTTGGCGTCATGCCTCGTATCGATTACATCTGTGCCAATGGCCTGTTCCGGCGGCACCTGGGCAACATTGCACAGTTGGAATCGGGGCGCATCTTTTGCCGCCACGGTATTGACCATCTGCTGGATGTCGCGCGCATTATGTGGATTAAGAATCTCGAGGAACAGCTCGAATTTGACCGCGAGATCATCTACGCCACGGCACTTCTTCACGATATCGGCAAAGATGAACAGTATGAATCGGGTATATCCCATGATGTTGCAAGCGAACGCGTCGCTGATGCGATTCTCGGCGGCATGCCCGATGACGTGGCGTTTGAGCCGGCCGATGCCGCAGCCATTAAGACGGCCATTCTGGGCCATCGAAAGCTGCGCGTGAACAGCCAACCGCTTGAGCGTCTGCTCTATGCAGCCGACAAAGCGTCGCGCGCCTGCTTTGCATGCCCCGCGCGCAATGCTTGCAACTGGAGCGATGATAAAAAGAACCTGTCGATTCGCGTGTAGTTATTTTACGCGGTCGGGGTTCTAAACGAAGGAGACGATCGCGATGAGCAACAAGAAACTGCCCGAGAATGCAACCAAGACTGAAGGCGCCGAGCTCGCCCGCCGTGGAAGGGGCGAAATATCCACCGCAACGGCGGTGCCCCACGTGAGCTTTGACGATCTGCGCCATGCCGACCGCATTACTATCGACGGTCTCGAGGTCTTTGCCAACCACGGCGTGTATCCCGAAGAGAACGCGCTGGGCCAGAAGTTCATCGTGTCCCTGGTGCTCTATGCCGATCTGCGTGCAGCGGGGGAGCACGATAACCTGGACGCCTCGATTGACTACGGCTCGGTGTGCCACGATGTCGACGGCTATCTGCGCGAACATACGTTTAAGCTCATCGAGGCGGCAGCCGAGGGGACAGCCCAGATGCTGCTGCGGCGTTATCCCTCGCTGCTTGGTGTGCGCATCAAGCTCGATAAGCCGTGGGCTCCTGTTGGCCTGCCCCTGGCAAGCTGTGGCGTCGAGATCGAGCGCGTGCGCTAGTCGACGCTAGAGCTTGTTGAGGGGTGGCTGCTTGAGCCGCTGCGACAGAGCTCTATTGTTGGGGCAGTACGTGTCGAGCAGAGCGTGAAACCGCTGATTGTGGCTTGGCTCGAGCAAGTGGACGAGCTCGTGGGCGACAACCATGTCGAGACACTCGATGGGATAGGCGGCAAGTTCGCGTGCGATGCGAATGGCTCCGGTCTTGGGCGTGCATGAGCCCCAGCGCGTTTTCATGCTGCGCACGGAGACGCGGGCCACGGTGACGCCCATTGCGATTTCGTACGCGTGCACAATGTCGCGTAGCGCTGCGGTGACCTCGGATGCATAGAGTTGGTCGATGCGGGTCTGGAGTTCTTTGGGCGTTAGACCGTCGAGGGCTGTGCGCTGCTTTGCCTGCGCGCGCTCACTTGGCTCGTCGGTACCCATAAAGCTTGCGAAGGTGGCCTGCTTGGGCCGCGGCGCGGGTGATGCAAAGTTGTGATCGAGTGCGTCCTGTACCGTGATGGGCTTGCCCCAAAGCGCAATGATGGACGAGGGGCTGAGCGGCTCTCGCGCTGTCGCCTGATGTTGCTCACGCTGGTCAAGTCGGCTGATAATCCAGGCGCTGTTGCGCTTCACAAACGCTTCGATACGCTCGCGGCTGGCGCCGAGCGGTGCGCTGGCGTGGGCCTCGCCGCTCGATGTGATGCGTAGGTTGAAGTTCTTGACGCGCTTTTTGGTAACGACGACGGGGATGGATGTGCCATCCGGTCGGGATACGGTAATCGTAAATTGCTGCGTCAAAAGCGGTCCTTCAGGTTGGGGACGGGCCGGCATGTCGACCGTTCGGCATACCGGCCCGCTCAAGGGATGTGAAATTAATAGCGCTCAAAGAAGGCAAGCGCGTTGTCGCTGCAGAGCTTTTGCATCACGGTCTTGCCAAAATGCTTGGAAAGCATGTTCTGGAACTCGGGCATCTTGCTGGCATCGGAGAGGAAAGCGGGCACCGTGGCACCGTCCCAGTCGCCGCCGAGCGCGATGGCGTCCTCGCCGCCCAGGTCGAGCCAGTGCTCGATATGTGCCGCCAGCTGGTCGAAGGTGACGTCTGCGGCGGTCTTGTCGGTTGCGTCGTTGGAAAGGAACTCGCTGCAGTAGTTGAGGCCGACGATACCGCCCATGTCGCGAATGCTGCGGAACTGGTCGTCGGTGAGATTGCGCTTGACGCCGCAGACGGTGCGGGAGTTGGAGTGGCTGGCGACGAAGGGGCGCGTGGCGTGGGAGACAACCTCGTCAAAGCACTCGTCGTTGAGGTGGGAGACGTCGAGTACCATGCCGGCATGCTCCATCTGCGTAAGTGCCTCGATGCCGGCGGCGGTGAGGCCGGCGTGGGTATCGTGCCCGCTCGCGAGCGGTCCCTGCGCGTTCCAGCTGAGTGACGACATAAGCACGCCCAAGCTCTTGAGCACCTCGATCAGCGCGGGGTCCTCGGCAAAGAACGTGGCGTTTTCGATGGTGTGGATGCAAGCGACCTTGCCGTCCTTGAGCGCGGGGCGAATGTCTGCGGCGCTGCGTACGTTGACCATGCGGTCGTGGTTGAGCATTGCCTGGCCGCTCATATGCGCCATGATTTGCGCCTGGAAGCGCGCGGCGTGGGCGGCGGGAATCTCGTCGGGGACAAACGTGGCGAAGCACTGTGCCCACGGCGTGTTGCCGATCTTTGCGAGCGAGATGGCGCAGGCGTTGCCCTCGATGAGATCGAAATCTTGCGGATGCGTTTCGTCGCCGGGGAAATAACCGTCGGTGCCGGCGGTAAAGCGCAGGTCGAGATCGAGCGTGGCCCAGCCGATGCGGTCAGCGGTGTCGCAGTGTAGGTCAAATACGGGATATGCCATGGTTCCTCCGGTTGCAGCGTTTCTTTGCAAACTGTCATTGAATTGTATGACTAGGGTATAGTTAGCGCCATATGTTCATGGCGGCCCGCGTTGTGCGCCGCCCTTATTACGGAGGTTACCATGTCCAACCAGGGCAAGAAGGTCAAGACCCATTATCGCGGCACGCTCGATGACGGCACGCAGTTCGATAGCTCCTACGATCGCGGCGAGCCGCTGGAGTTCACCTGCGGCGCCGGTCAGATGATCAAGGGCTTCGACGCCGCTGTTGTCGACATGCAGGTGGGCGAGAAGAAGACCGTGCACATCCCGGCTGCCGATGCCTACGGCGAGCACAATCCCGAGATGGTTATTACCTTCCCGGCCGAGCAGGTTCCCAACATCGAGCAGATCGAGAAGGGCATGAAGCTCTTCCTGTCCACGCCGAGCGGCATGCCTGTCCCCGCCGTCGTCATTGACGTGACGCCCGAGGCCGTGACGCTCGACGCCAACCACGAGTTGGCCGGCAAGGACCTCAACTTTGATATTGAGCTCGTCGAGGTCGAGGGCTAGAGCATGCCTGAACGCTTGGTTTCGACGACATGTTTGGGAAATCTCAACGATCCGTCCTATGAACTCCTGCTTCGCCGGGAGCTGGGCGGTGTCTTTGAGGTCGATGAGCTACTGCTCGATTGGGACCAGGCTGATGTATGCGTGTTTGTGGGCGTGACGGAGCTGGGGCGCACGATCGATGTTCGGCTGGATGCTACCGACGGTGGTCGTCTTGCCGACGGCGACGTGCTCGCCATTGACCGTTCGGGCGTGGTGCCCGTGGCGGTTGTCGTGCGCCTGCGCAGCGCCGAGGTTTATTTGGTCGAAGTCGACCGCATGGATCCGATTGCGCTCGCGCATGCGTGCTGGGAGATCGGCAACATGCATGCGCCGCTCTTCCGGGGCGACTCGGACGAGCATACCGTGCGCATGTATACGCCGGTGCAGCCTGTTTTGGGCCGCATGCTCCGGGGTATCGAGGGCGTTCGCCTCTCGGTGGTTACCCGTGAACTCGATACGGACCGGCGCTTTGCGTCGAGTGCGGCGGAGGTCGTCGTTAGCATGGCTCCGGACTTTACCATCGTAAAGAAGGCGCGCGGTTAACGTGCGTATGAGTAAGACGGACTTTGAGAGGCAGCTATTCAAAGTCCGTCTTACTGTTGATGAGGTGCTTTGGGGGAAAGCATATGGGTCTTGAGGGAATCAAGCTGATTGCATGCGATTTGGACGGCACGTTGCTGCATCCGGGGGAGCGCGAGCCGCGTTCCGAGGCCTTTGAGCTTATCGATGAGCTACATCGTCGCGGTATCGTGTTTATGCCGGCGAGTGGTCGTCAATATGCGAGCTTGCGCTACCTGTTTGCCCCGGTGGCCGATGAGCTCGCCTATGTATGCGAAAACGGAGCCCTGGTGATGAGCGAGGGGCGTGCCGTGGTCAAGCGCTCTATGGAGCGTAGCCTTGCTATGGATATCGCGAATGCTGTGGTTGCGTATCCCCATGCCGACGTGACCCTTTCGTGTGAGGGACACCTCTACACCATGAGCGGCAACGATGCGTTCGTCGACCATTTGCGCTATGAGGTCCACTGCGACGTGGCGGTGGTCGACCGTCCCGAGGACATCGACGAGGACGTCATTAAGATTGCCTTCCAGACGCCCGAGGTGGATCAGCCGGCGGCGCTGGAGCATTTTGAGCGCCTCTTTAGCGACCGTGTCGACGTGATGACGTCGGGAACCGAATGGACGGACTTTATCGGTTTCGGTTCGGGCAAGGGCTCCGCGCTTGCCGATTACGGTCGTGCCCTGGGGATTTCGCCCGATGAGATGATGGCGTTTGGCGATAACGAAAACGACCGCGACATGCTCAACGTCGTGGGCCATCCCTATCTGATGGAGAGCTGCAACCCCTCTATGCGTGGCATTAACGACCGCGTCCGCTACGTGCGCACGGTCGAAGAAGAGCTGCGTCGTCTACTTGCTGAGTAGACATTTGGGACATGTCTAGAAATCTACTTTTTGCTGCAAAGTGCGGAAAGGTGGATTTTAAGGCATGTTCCAAACATCTACCGACAGTCAGGGCAGAGACCCTCGAAGATGGTGTAGTGCGACGTGACGTGCCAGCCGATTTGCTCGGACGCCTTGGCGTCGAGCTGGGCATCGAAGGGGAGCGGTACGTCGATGACGCGGCTGCACGAGGTGCAGATGATATGTGCGTGCGGCTCGATGGTGCGATCGAAGCGACTCCCGCCCGGCGTCTTGATCGAGAGGATTTCTCCGGCATCTGCCAAGAGATTAAGATTGCGGTAGACCGTACCGCGGCTGATTTTGTCATCCTGCGCGCGCACGACGTTGTAGATTTCGTCGGCGGTGGGATGGTTATAGCTTTGGCGCACGGCGTCAAGAACCAGCTTTCGCTGCCTGGTATTCCTTCTTTGCACCGCCATGCGCCTCGCCTCTTTTCTACTAACGGTCGTAGGTAAATGATACCGTATTTAGCACACAATACTAATAATGAGGAGTGAAACCGTCTTCATTGGCAAGTGGGGCTCGGACCTGGGCGTCTACGAGGCGAAAACGCGTCCCCATGCGCTCGTAGGAGGCATGAAGCGCCTCGAGATGAGATAGGATATTTGCCGGAGCTCCCTGTATCTCCATCTCGACTGAGCCGTCTTCCATGTTACGCACCCAGCCGGTGAGCGCGCGTGCCTGCGCGAGGTTGGTGTTGGTAAAGCGAAAACCAACGCCTTGGACTTGCCCCGCCCAGCGCAGGAAATAGCGCAGGGGAGTGTCTTGAGTGACCCCGTCGCTTGCGAGCACAGTAAGCCTGCGGCGCAGCTCGAGCTCGACGTTTGACGGCTTTTGAGGCTCTCGACTGCCGCTGGTGACGCTGGAGAAGAACGTATCGAAGAAGCCCATCGCTATGCCTGCTTGCCTGCGTCGGCCGGGAAGGTTATGCCGGCCTGCTGGCGCACGGCATCCATGATGCGCAGTGAGACGAGCGTGACATCGCGGTAGTGGCCAAGCTCGTGGCGTCCCGCCGGGGTCTCCCAAATCTCTTCCTTGACGTTATCGATGCCGCCGATGGCGGTGATAAAGTCTGTGAGTTCGTATTCCATGGTGTTGCTCGATTTGGGCAGGTCGAGCACGCGGCCGTTGTCGCCCTGTTCGCGCGGTGCCTCGGTCGCTGAGCCGCGTACGACATCGCCGCGATAGTCGATGCGGACGTTGCGGGGCGTGGACAGATGGTCGATCTGGATAGTGCCACGCTCGCCTTCGATCTGCGAGGGCAGCAGGTCATTCGTAATTTTGGAGTGCGCGAGCTCGACGGAGATGCGGCCACCGCCGTAACTGGCGAGGATAGAACCGCAGCCGTCGATGGGGCCGTGCGTGAGCTGTCGCGTGGTGGGGTCGAGCAGAGTAGCCATGCTCGTAAGGCCGGAGGGCATGCCGAAAATCTCGACCATGGGCTCGACGGTGTAGACGCCAATGTCCATGAGGGAACCCGATGCCATATTGCAGTCGAAGATATTGGTGGAGCGTCCCGCGAGAATCTCGTTGTAGCGCGAGGAATACTTGCCAAAGCGCAATGAGGCACGACGAATGGGCGCAATCTCGCCCAGGGCGTCCTCGATGGCGTGGAAAGCGGGGTCATGGAGCGGGCGCATGGCCTCGAGGGCCACGACACCTGCTGCCTCGGCAGCGCGGAAGACTTCCAGCGCCTGCGCCTCGGTGGCGCAGAAGGGCTTCTCGACGATGACGTGCTTGCCACCGGCGATGCAGGCAAGGGCCTGCTCGTAGTGAAGTGCGTTGGGGCTGCCGATATAGACGGCGTCGACGTCGGCAGCGGACGCAAGCTCGTCAAGTGCGGTGAAGTTACGCTCGCCGCCGTGCTTAGCGGTGAAGGCGGTGCCGCGATCTGCGTCGCGCGAGAGCGTGCCCACAAACGCGGCTTGGTCGTTGGCGTTGACGACCTGGATAAAGTCGTCGGTGATCATGGATGTGCCGATGGTCGCGATGCGCAGCATACGTCCCCCTTGCGTTGTTTGGTCTACAGGATGAGTGTAGCGCGTGGGGATATAAAGCTGCGCGAAAATGCTATTACAGGTCGTTCTCGTTAAAGCCGGTGTCGATATCGAGGTTGGCTCCGTCGGCCGCGGTGGTGGCGAGCTCGTCGCAGCGCTCATTGAGCTCATGGCCGGCGTGACCCTTAACCCAGATGAACTCCACTTTGTGCTTGCTCTTTGCGGTGAGCAGACGCTCCCACAGATCGCGGTTCTTGACAGGCTGCTTGTTGGCGGTCTTCCAGCCGCGTTTTTTCCATCCGTCAATCCAGTGCTTGTTGAAGGCGTTGACGACGTACTGCGAATCGGAATGGACTTCGACGTCGCAGGGGCGGTTGAGCGCCTCGAGTGCCACGATGACCGCCATGAGCTCCATGCGGTTGTTGGTGGTCTTGGCGTAGCCGCGCGAAAGCTCGGAGGTGAAGGTCTTGCCGGCGGGGTTGGTGTATTTGAGCACGGCGCCGTAGCCGCCGCGTCCCGGATTTGATCGGGCCGAGCCGTCGGTATAGATGATGACCTTCACATGGTTCCCTTCGTTGGGTACGTTTCGTGTGAGTGACCATTGTAGCGCCATGCCCGCCGGGGGCTAGCAATCTACGATTTCTACCCCGTCTTCCGACAGTTGGTTGGCATGGATGATGCGGTTGAGCTCGTCGAGGTATTGCTGCAAGAGGGGAGAGGGCTTGCGGTCGTCATGCATGATGTAGCCCACATGCATCGTCGGGGCGTCTGCCAGGGGGATCGAGGCCATGCCCCACTGCATTTCGCTGGAGAGTACGCCGGTCGACAGCGCATAGCCGTTCGAGGTGATAAGCAGGTTGGTGAGCGTCCCGCGGTCGGATACGCGGATATTGCGGTTGCAGGGAATATAGCTAAACGGTTCCTCGGCGTAATAGAAGGAGTTCGAGGTGCCCTGTTCAAAACTATAGCGCGTATAGGGTGTGAGGTCGGCAAGGGACAGTTGCGGGCGGCGGGCGAGCGGGTGACGTTCGCTGACGAACACGTGGACTTTCGCATCAAAGAGGGGATGAAAGCTCGCTCGGGCATCGGTAAAGGCCTTCTGCAAGACACGGGTATTAAAGTCATCCAGATAGAGGATGCCGATATCGCTGCGAAACGCGCGCACGTCGTCGATAATCTGCGCTGTGGTGGTCTCGCGCATGATGAACCTGTCTCTTATACACATCTCCGAGC
>URZN01000032.1 GCA_900552345.1 uncultured Collinsella sp.
AGCCCAGCTCGTCCGCCGCACGTTTCAGGCTACCGCAATCGACCACCATACAAACAATCTGATACCGCGATGCCATCGTGCCTCCACATCGATGTAGCTGTAAAACGTTTTGCCAGGGCTTTTTCTACCAACATTAGTATTTCTTAATCATACTGAAGATACATTCGCTTTACTACATCCACATCTGGGAGCAGAATCCTTTTTACGAAACCGTTCTGTAACAAAAGGAGTCCCATGGATCGCAAAAAAGCAATCGCGCTCTCATTTTCCGTTCCCGTCGCATGGGGCTTTTCGTACCCCCTCATGAAGATCGGCATGGACAGCATGAACGCCACGAGCATCGTTGCGCTGCGCTGCATCATCGCCTTTGTGGCCTGCCTTTTGCTCTTCCACAAGCGCGCTTTCCGCATCAACCGCGACCTTATGGTCCGTGCCGCCATCATCGGCGCCATTATGGCAACCGAGCTCACCTGCATGTGCTTGGGCTCTAGCCTCACTTCTGCCTCCACTGCCGGCTTTTTGCAGAGCCTGACGGTCGTGATCGTGCCGTTTGCCAACGCCGCCCTGCTGCGCCGCGCCCCCGAACGCAAAGTGCTCGCCGGCACCGCCATCGTCACCTGCGGTATGTTGCTGCTCTCGGGCGCCGACTTCACCAGCCTGAACCCAGGCGCGCTCATCATGCTGCTCTCCGCCTTTGTCTATGCCGGCCATATCATTGTGGCGAAGCGCTTTGTCGAAGATATCGACCCGCTGGCTCTGGGCGTTTGGCAGCTGGGCTTCGGCGGCTTGTTCTCGGGTATCGCCGCATGCGTCTTTGGCGGTTTCACACTTCCCAGTACGCCCAGCGAGATCGTGGTCGTCGTCGCGCTCGCACTCATCTGCTCTGCCTACGGCTTTATCACCCAGACGCTCGTGCAGCCCCACGTGCCCGCCGAGACCACCGGCTTCGCCTTCTCGCTTGAGCCGGTCTGCTCCGCTGTCTTTTCGTTCTTCCTGGTTGGCGAGGTCCTGAGCCCCATCGCCTTCTTTGGCGCCGCCCTCATCCTAACCGGCGTCATGGTGGCAACCGTCGAGCTTCCGCGCCTCCGCGCACATGGACAAGCTCGCATGGCAGGAGCGCCCGAGCACGTCGCGTAGACCCCACTCTTCATACAGCCGTGGCATAAAGGCAACCGGTGCGCCTTTACAATAGATGCCAACAGAGTATCTGCCATAAAGGAGCCCCATGGACACCGCAACTCGCGACCGCAACATAGCAACTTGGTTGGGCGATGCGCCACAGCTGATACGTGACACTACGAACCAGCTGCTCGAGCGCATCGCCCTTTTGCGTGCCGAGCAGACTATCTACCCGGCACAAGACGACATCCTCAATGCCCTCGCCTACACGCCGGCCGACCAGGTCAAGGTTGTCATCTTGGGTCAAGACCCCTATCACGGACCCAACCAGGCCATGGGGCTGTCGTTCTCGGTCCCCGCGACGCAAACCAAGTTGCCGCCGAGCCTGCGCAACATCTATAAGGAACTCAAAGCCGATCTGGGCCGCCCCATTCCCGCCACGGGAGACCTAACCCCATGGGCACAGCAGGGCGTCCTGCTCCTCAACACCACGCTCACCGTGCGCGAGCATGCCGCGAACTCGCACGCCAAGCTGGGCTGGAGCACGCTCACCGACTACATTATCGAACGCTGCTGCCAGCTGCCCCAACCGGTAGTCTTTTTGGCATGGGGCCGCTTTGCCCAGCAGATGGTCGAAGGCAAGCTCGCCGCGATCGGTGCGGGCAAGGCAACCGGCAAGTTCTGCCTGGCATCCACGCACCCCTCGCCGCTTTCGGCCAACCGTGCCACGGCAGAACTCCCTGCCTTTATGGGGTCGCGCCCCTTCTCTGCTGCCAATCGGCTACTCGAACAGCACGGCTCGACCCCCGTCAACTGGACTTGCCTCGGCTAAAAACCGATACATCAAAAATAGCGCCCGACGGCTTCCCATCGGGCGCTTTTCCTATTCGGGCCAAATAAATTGTGTGCGGCCGGCCTCGCCGCCATCGATCAGCAGGCTCTGCCCGGTCATAAACCGGTTGGTCACGCCCACAAAGTAGATCCACTCGGCAATCTCTTGGGCAGTGGCCCAGCGCCTAAGCGGCGTGAGCTCCATAATCTGGTTCCACAGATGTTCGTCTTCCATCACGCAACGGTTGAGCGGCGTGATAACGCCACCCGGGTCCACACTGTTGGCGATGGCCTGCGGCGCCAGACGGTTTGCAAGGTTCTTGGTGTAGGCGATAACGCCGCCCTTGCTGGCGGCATAGGCGGGAAACTCCGATCCCGTATGCCCACTCGCCGACCCCACATTGACCACGGATTTGATAGCCGGCGCCGGCTTGGCGGCAAGCCCCTCCCCCACAAAGGCATAGCGCTCGGTCACGTTGATGGTGCCACACAGGTTGGCGGCGATGTCGTCGGCCGAACCCTGCGTACCGGCAACGTTCACGATCACCTGGGGTTCAAGGTCACCTGGAAACGAGTCAGGCTCGCGGACATCAACAATCAGATGGCGGTAGCGCTCGTGTTTGATCGCCGCCGGCAAAAGATCAAAGCCCACGACCTCGTGGCCCTCGTCCAAAAAGCGCTGCACGCACGCGGCTCCGATACCGCCCGAAGCGCCCGTGATCAAAACCCGCATACTTGCTCCTTAGGCGGTTGCGTGGCGCTCGAGGTACTCGGAACCCACATTCTCGCGCTCCCAGCCGCGCACGACCTTGTAGCCCACGGGGCTCAGGAAGACCTCACACAGCAGCTCGGCGACAGCGCCGGTCAGCGAGCACATAAGGACCTGCACCCAGGTCCAACCAAAGAACGTGTGGCTCACTACAATGGCAAAGACCAGGTTGTCGATAAACTGGCCAACACCCGTGGACACATAGGAGCGGAAGGCGAAGCTCGCAAAGTTATTCTTTTTGAGCATACGGCCGAGCGACTGGTTGAGCGTGGAGTTAACCACGGCAGAAACGAGCATTGCCAGCGAAGAGCCCAGCACCACGTACCAGGTGCCACCGATGGTGGCGTTAAGGGCAGTGTTGACCTCGATCATGCCCGTGTCGTAGTAGGCGCCCCACATGCCGGGCGTGAGCGAGCATGCCCAAAAGCACAGGCTCACGGCCAGGTTGACCAGCAGCGCGAGGATAGAGATTTTGATGGATGCCTTGGCGCCAAAGCGCTTGCAGATCATGTCCTGGCACAAAAACGAGACCCAGCTCACCACAAAGCCGCAATCGAGTGCCAGATACGGCAGGCTGATGAGCTCTTTGTTGGCCAGCAGGTTCATCATGATGACACTCACGAAAAACAGCGAAACCGTTGCCGCGGGAATGCTCCGCAACAGGACCTTGTAGTCCTCCATGACCTTCTTGATCATTATGTACTCCTTTGGTTTTAGGTTTAACGAGCAGGATATCGGACCCGAACTGCTCGGACGTCCCGGTCTTGAGACGACGGTGGGTATGATAGCCGCTCACACGGCATCAGGCAAGCAAACAGCGCGGCAGCCCCGCAGGGCCACCGCGCCGATGCGTTAAAACGCTACGTTGCCAAACTCCGACAGGATAAGGTCGGGGTTGTGATCGGTTGCCCAATCCACGTTCCACGGGCTCGTGAACAGCAGCAGCTTACCGCCGCGCATGTCCTCGACGCGCAGCGTGTCGCGCGTGAGCGAAAGGCCCGGGATATCGATGGTGTCGGGGTCGTTCTGGATCCAGCGAATGTCCGTATAGGGCAGCGGCTGGCGACGGACCTCAACACGGTACTCGGCCTTGAGGCGGCGCTCGAGTACCTCAAACTGCAGTACGCCGACCACGCCCACAATGACGCTCTCCATGCCGGCACCCAGCTCGCGGAAGATCTGGATGGCGCCCTCCTGGGCAAGCTCCTCCATGCCCTTGACGAACTGCTTGCGCTTGAGCGTGTCGACCTGCGTAATGCGAGCGAACATCTCGGGGGCAAACGTCGGGATCTGCGGATACTGCACGTGGCGCTTGCCGGAGCACACGGTGTCGCCGATGCTAAAGATACCCGGATCGAACAGGCCCACGATATCGCCCGCGTACGCCTCGTCCACGATGGCGCGGTCATCGGCCATCATCGACGTGCCCGTGGCAAGCTTGAGCTTGCGGTTGCCCTGCACGTGGAAGGCATCCATGCCGCGCTCGAACTTGCCCGAGCAGATGCGCACAAAAGCGATGCGGTCGCGGTGGTTCTTGTCCATGTTGGCCTGGATCTTAAACACAAAGCCGCTAAAGTCGTCGCGGCAGGGATCGACCGGCTCATTGGTGAGCGTATCGGTATAGGCGCGCGGTGTCGGGGCAAGACGCAGGAATTCCTTGAGGAAGGGCTCCACGCCAAAGTTGGTAAGCGCCGAGCCAAAGAACGCCGGGCTCAGCTTGCCGCAGGCCACGGCATCCAAGTCGAGCTCGTCGCCAGCGCCATCGAGCAGCTCGATGTCGTCCATCAGGTTCTTATGGTTCTCCTCACCGATGAGCTCGTCCATGGAAGGATCGCCCAGCTCGGCCTCGACCTCGGCGACCTTCTTGGTGGCGTTGGCGTGACCGTCGCCCTCAAAGGCGATAACGCGACGGGTCTGACGGTCGAACACGCCGCGGAAGTTGCGGCCGCTGCCGATCGGCCAGTTCATGGGATACGTATTGATGCCCAGGACGTTCTCGATCTCTTCCATGAGCTCAAACGGATCGCGAGCCTCGTGGTCGAGCTTGTTCACAAAGGTGAAGATGGGAATGTGGCGCAGCGTACAGACCTTAAAGAGCTTTTTGGTCTGGGCCTCGACGCCCTTGGCGCCGTCGATGACCATGACCGCGGCGTCGGCGGCCATAAGGGTACGGTAGGTATCCTCCGAGAAGTCCTGGTGGCCGGGGGTATCGAGGATGTTCACGCAGGCACCGTTGTAGGTGAACTGCAGCACCGAGGAGGTAACGGAAATACCGCGCTCCTTCTCGATGTCCATCCAGTCCGAGACGGCATGCTTGGCCGAGCTCTTGCCCTTGACCGAGCCGGCGGTCTGAATGCTGCCGGTATAGAGCAGCAGCTTCTCGGTAAGCGTGGTCTTACCGGCGTCCGGGTGGCTGATAATCGCGAATGTGCGGCGCGACGAGATTTCATCCGACAGGCTTGCCATGCGGATCCTTTCTTGCATTGAGTGCATTACGTCGTTGTAACCGCACTATTGTAGCCGCGAAATCCCGCTCTAGAGCGCCTATCAGGACAAATTCATCAGTTGGAGCCTGGTTAGCAGTCGATGGCGACACTCCGCAGCAGTTTGTCTCGATCTGTAACATCTAGACGGTTTTTGAACCTCTTCCTGTTACAGATTTAGACAAACAGGTGGGGCCCGCCAGCAAAATCTCAATCTGTAACAGGTAGCCGTCCAAATCGGTTCCAGATGTTACAGATTGAGATGAATGAACGAGCGGACAATCCGTATTTACCTCTTGCATAACTGTGCATAGTGTATATATACTGTGCTTACCGGTTATATACACGTGTAGCCCAACAGCTAAGGAGCCGCTGTGGACATCATCCTATCCAATTCGAGCGACAAGCCCATCTACGAGCAAATAGCCTCGCAGGTCAAAGCTCAGATCCTTTCGGGCGCACTCACTGCGGGAGCCAAACTCCCCAGCATCCGTGCACTCGCGAGCGATCTTGGCGTGAGCGTCATCACCACCAAGCGCGCCTACGCCGACCTGGAGCAGCTCGGGTTTATCTGCACCGTGCAGGGCAAGGGCTGCTTTGTCGCCGAGGGCAACCAAGAACTCTTGCGCGAAAACCAGCTCTGCCATATCGAAGAGCTGCTTGCGAAAGCGGCAAGCCAAGCCGAAGCCTTGGGCGTCACGCGCGACAAGCTGCACGAAATGCTCGACCTGGTAGCCCCCGAAACCATGCAGTAGCCATCTGCAAGAAAGGCTATACCATGCAAAACTTGCTTGAACTCAAAGGCATCTCACGCACTGTAAGCGACCGCTTTTCGCTGCGCGACGTCACGCTTGCCGTGGAGCCTGGCCAGATCGTCGGCTTTGTTGGTGCCAACGGTGCTGGCAAAACAACGACGATTCGAGCTGCTCTCGGGCTTATAAAGCTCGATGCAGGCGAAGTGTACCTGTTTGGGCAGCGCTGTGGCGCCGACGCGCCCGATGAGTCGCAACGCCATCTACGCTCCCGCGTCGGTCTTGTCCTGGACACGTGCCCCTTCCCCTCCACGCTCAAGGTGGGCCAGATCGAGTCGCTCGTAGGCCCGGCGTACCCCACGTGGGACCGCGAAACGTTCGCCGGATTCATCAACCGATTTGGCCTCGATCCCAAGACAAAGGTCAAGGACCTCTCCCGCGGCATGGGTATGAAGCTGCAGCTCGCCTGCGCGCTCAGCCACAATGCCAAGCTGCTCGTTTTGGACGAAGCCACCGCGGGCCTCGATCCCATGGCACGCGAGGAACTGCTCGATGTTCTGCTCGCCTTTGTCGCCGACGGCCAGCGCAGCGTGCTGCTCTCGAGCCACATTACGTCTGATCTCGATCGTGCTGCCGACCGCGTCATCTGCATCGATAACGGCTCGATTGTGTTTGACCTGCCACGCGAGGACATTACCGACCGCGCCGGCATCGCCCACTGCACCCAGGCACAGGCCGCCGAGCTCATGGCTTGCGTCGAAGGCACCCGCGCCGCCCGCCACGCCTACAGCGTGGACGTGCTCGTGCCCAACCACCGCGAAGTGCTCGAGGCCTTCCCCGAGATTCCCTGCGATCGGGCAACCATTGAAGACTATCTTCGCTTCATGCTGAAAGGGGCTTTGAAATGAAACGCGCCATTATGTCCGAGCTTGCCATCGTTCGCACGCTCGTCCCGAGCATCGCAGGTGTCGGCCTGTTCATCTTCGTCGTGCTGACCGCCGTCAGGGCATCGAATGGTGATTCCGATATGAGCGCCGCCGGCGCCTTCGCGATCAGTGCCATGTCGCCCATCATGGCCATGACGTCGCTGGCCGGGCTCGACAACCAAAACGGATGGGAGCGCTATCGGGCAACGCTGCCCATCTCACGCAAAGACATCGTCAGCGCACGCTACCTGTGCATCACTATTTTCTCGGTCATCATGACGTGCGCGGCCGTGCTGTTGAGTATCGTCGCCATCCCGATCTTAAACAGCGTGGGTATCCCCTCCACGGGAGAGACCGTCTTTGAGACCGCAATCGCCTCGGCAATATCGATGCTTTTCTCCCTCATGGCGGTGTTTTTGGTACTGCCTCTGTTCTTTCGATTTGAACACATGAAGGCGCAACGCCTATCCGTTGGTCTATACGCCCTATACATGTGCCTTATCATGGTCACGCTAAACTCATTCAACCCCATCAGCAACCAGCTCATGTCGATGATTGCCGGGGCGAATCCCGATCCTTCCGTTCTTGGCTTCCTGTGCGCAGGAATTGCCGCGCTGGCAACGGTCGTCCTTGGCGCTGTCAGCTGCGCCATCAGCACCAAGGTCTACCGGGCACGCAACCTATAGGCAAGCGCGGTATCATTGGACATGCGCCATAGATCTGGCGTGGTCTTTTTTGAGGAGGCGCTCAACCCGTGTCGTGGGTCGCAGCAGCATTTGTGTCGGCTTTCTTTGCCGGCGTCACATCTGTCCTGGCCAAATGCGGCATCAAGCAGACCGACTCCGATGTCGCGACGGCCATTCGCACCTGCGTGGTGCTCGTTTTCGCCTGGGCAATGGCGGCATTTCTGGATCCATTGGAACCATCGGCAGCATCGAACCCAGATCTTGGCTCTTTCTCGTCCTCTCGGGACTCGCTACCGGTGCTTCGTGGATCTGTTACTTTAAGGCGTTGGGCATCGGAGACGTCAATAAGGTCGTACCGGTCGACAAGATGAGCACCGTACTCGCTGCACTGATCGCCATCGTGCTTTTTTGGCGAGACGAGCAACCTTGCGGTTAAGCTCGTGGGAACCGCTGTCATCACCCTCGGCACGTTTTTAATGATCGAGAAGAAGCAGCCTGCCGGACCCGAGCAGCAGCAAGACCGGACCTGGCTCGCTTACGCCCTCGGCGCCGCCGTGTTCGCAGCGCTCACGTCCATCCTTGCCAAGGCTGGCATCGAAGGCGTCGAATCCAACCTGGCCACGGCAATCCGTACCTGTGTGGTACTGGTTATGGCATGGGCAATCGTGGCAGCTGAAGGCAAGATGGGCCAAGCCGTGCACGTAGACCGCTACGAACTCGTATTTCTCGCGGCATCGGGCATTGCGACTGGCGCATCGTGGCTGCTATGCTACTACGCCATCGCCACAGGCCAGGTGAGCGTCGTAGTGCAGATCGACAAACTATCGATTGTCGTATCGGTACTATTTGCGCGCTTGGCATTCAACGAAAAACTCTCACGGCGCAGCGCCATCGGTCTCGCCCTCATCGTACTGGGCACCGCCGCGCTCGCAGTTTGGAAGTAGCGCGGCCAGCAGCCGCTACATCCTCACACCTGGCTTAGGATGCCTGTACTGACCGTGGGATGCCGTGCGCTTACCGTGCGAGATGGCAAATTTGGGACAACAGTGCAGGCAACGAAGGCAGGCTGCGCACTCCGGCTTTGTCCAGACGGGAAGGCCGTCGCGCATCTCAATCGCCGCCATGGGGCAGCGCTTAGCGCAGAGGCTACACCCGACGCAGCGGCTAGCATCGACGGCAAACTTGCTCGTCTGCTGCATACGCGGCAGCCCAAACGCATGACACGCGCACGATGCAAACAGGGGCACGCGATGGCGCATCATATTGCCCGTGCGCCGCTCCCGCACCGCCTCGATCACAGCATCAATCTGCGCCTCAGCAGCCCTATTGATACCCTCAACCTTTTGAGGGTCAGACAGGTCGAAAACAGGCGTCCAGGTATCGGGCATCTTGACGCTCATCGCCGCATCTAACTCGAGCCCACGCTCGTGCAGCAGATCGCGGGCAAACTTGGCCGATTGGCCGGTCGTCGAACCGTACGTCGAAACATAGAACGTATAGACTGTCTCTTATACACATCTCCGAGC
>URZN01000033.1 GCA_900552345.1 uncultured Collinsella sp.
GATCACCACGATCAGGCTACCGAGAATACCCACGAAGCGACCATTGATGTCACGGGTCGTGATGAGGCTGATGATCTGAGCGATGCCAAAGACAATGACCGCAATAGCGACGAACCAGATGACGGCCTCGGCGAAGGCGAGGGGAAACAGCAGGCAGAGCAAGCCGAAGATGATGCTCAGTATGCCCGTAGCCAAGACGCCGGCACCCATGCCGGTACCGCGCAGGGTGCTAAACCAAGTGTATGTCGCGTTGATGCCCACGACGAGGATGCCGAAGCCAACGAGCATGGCAAAGACCATCGTGGACAGCGTTGGAAACGCGAAGAGAATGATGCCGATGATGGCAAGAATGATGCCCGAACCCAGGCCCATACCGCGAAACGAATTCATGGCGAACCTCCTTGGTCGATTACCTCAGGATGGTTCCATTATTCCCTTTCGAGCATATTATTGCAAATCACGACAAACACCGCTCACGATGCGATCGCGACTCACGAGATCCTTCGTCACCTTGACGTCAACGCAACCCGCCTCGCGCAGGCGACGTGCCGCCTCCTCCAGACAGGTCTCGTGTAACTCGCAGGCAAACAGGCCGCCGGCACGCAGCATGTAGGGCGCCGCGTTGAGCAGACGGCGGAAGATATCGAGGCCGTCGGCACCGCCCTCGAGCGCCAGATCGGGCTCAAAGTCCTTGACCTCGTGCGGCAGCGAGCGCATGACATCGGTGGGGATGTAGGGCGGGTTGGAGACGAGTACGTCAAAGGTGCCCCACTCTTCGCGGGGAATGGAGCTCACCAGGTTCGTGAGGCTAAAGGCGACCTCGTCGGACGTGAGGCCAAGTGCATCGCGGTTTTTGGTAGCAAGGTCGATGGCACGCGGCTCGATATCGGTAGCAGTGCAGGTGACGTGGCCGCGACGCTCCCAGGCAAGCGAGAGCGAGATGCAGCCCGTGCCGCAGCCGACCTCGAGAACGCGGGCAGTGCGGGGCTCGGCTGGGGCGGGTGCAGCAGCATCCTGAGCCGAAGCCGTCTCCTGGTCGGCGCCCTCAATGGCGATGCCGTATTCGTCGAGCTCGGGCTCGGCGGCTTCCGCGGCTTCGGCTTCTGCTGCCTGCGCGGCTTCCTCGGCCTCGCGATCGGCTAGCTCCTCGGCATAGGCGCGGCTACCGAGCACGTCGCTACCCAGCGCAGCCTCATCGGCGGCCGTCAGGTTGGCGGCACGGCGCTCGGCGGTCGCGCGTTCGCCTGCCAGCGCGGCCTCGGCTTTGCGAGCCTGCTCGACCTCATCGTTCCAAGGCAGCTCCACGCGCTGGCGGGCAGCGGCCTCGGGGCTCAGCACCTCGGCATCCAGATAGTTCAGGACCTCTTCGACGAGCATCTCGGTCTCGGGGCGCGGAATGAGCACACCGGGGGCGCACGCGACGTCGATCATGCGAAACTGCGTGCTACCGGTGATGTATTGCAGCGGCTCGCCCTTCGCGCGACGGACGACCGCCGCGTGCATGGTCTCGAGCTGCGCTGCGTCAAGTGTCTCGTCCATGCGCATATACAAGTCGATACGCGCCAGGCCCGTTGCCGCACACAGCAGCCACTCGGCAGAAAGACGGGGATGCTCCTCACCGCGCTCGGCCAGGTACTCCTTGGTCCACTCGAGACAACGCTTGATGGTCCAGATCTCGTTTGCCATGGGGTCCTCCCCTCTTAAGCGCCGAGCGGCGCGCGAATGTCGGAGCAGATTGTACGCGAGGGTGGCACGCAGCAAGGGACGATTGGAAGCGATTATCGAGAATCAGCCCAGAATTTTGCTTGGATTGCAATCGAAGCGTTCATTCGCCGACGTCTAAATCTGCATCCGTCAAGCTTTTGGTAAGGTTGCCCCAAAACTGACCAATATCTAACCAAGAACTTGCCAAATCACTTGACGCGCGACGCATCAAAAATCGCCCCGCGACTTCTTGAACGATTTTTCGAGCATTATTTTTAAAAATGATAAGTAAATTTAAGCAGGTAAACAACTTAATTGCTATTAAAGAAGATTGAATAAACTCACAAAGCAATGTGCCTGACCTAGTCATTGGGGACGTTCTTAAACGACTAGCTGTCAGGGACAGTCTTCGCAGCCAGCCACAAAGAACCGTCCCCATCTGTCGGCACAAAAGGGGCGTCCCCAACTGCCAAGTGCCGCAAGAATGTCCCTTTTGACTAGTCATTTAAGAACGTCCCCAATGACTACCCAAGAGAACGCCGCAGGTAGAAAGCGGACAGACACTATGACCCAATCCGAGGGCACGGAAACGACAGGAGCCCCCGCTCGTGACCGCGGGTCGGGGCTGCGACAATGTTGTTGAAGTGCCAGAGGCGCAGCCGCGCCGCAACGAGGTTGGGAGGCTCCCGTGCCTAGATATTCTACCGCCTTCGGAATGGACGTACACCTCAGGTCCACCACCGTCTGCGCGCTCGACGCGGAGACGGGCGAGGCCGTGGCGAGGAGGTTCCGCGGCAACCTGTAGGGCGAGGTCGCGGAGTGGATGTCGGGCTTCCCGGGCCCGTCGCTCGCCGCCTACGAGAGCGGCTACCTCGGCTTCGCGCCGCAGAGGGAGCTGTCGGCCCTCGGCGTCGACTGCGTCGTCGCGGCCGTCCCCAAGGTCCCGAGGTCGGCGGCAGACCTCTCGTCCAAGAACGACCGCAACGACGCGGCCAGGATGGCCAAGGCGATACTGTCGCACGACGTCACCCCGGTATGGGTGCCGTCCCCCGAGATCGAGGGGCTCAGGGACCTCGCCGCCGCCCACGACGCCGCGACCGCCAGGCTCGCGGCGGCGAAGCAGCGGCTCCTGGCGTTCCTGGCCCGCCGCGGCTACGTCTACGGAGGCACGACGCCGGCCGGCAACCCCCGGAAGTACTGGACGTACGGCTTCCTCAGGTGGCTCGACGGCATACGCCCCGCCGACGACGGCGGCATCCGGGCGCTCGCGGCGCTGAGGAACGAGGTCGAGGCGGCCGACGAGACGAGGGAGGCCGTCCTCGCCGAATACAGGGCCGCCGTCGCGGCGGGCCCCCTCTCGGCCGAGGTCGAGGCGCTCCAGTCCATCAAGGGGTGCGGGTTCGTGCTCGCCGCCGCCTTCGCGTCCGAGGTCGGCGACTTCTCGAGGTTCCGCTCCGGCAGGCAGGTCACGGCCTATTTCGGCCTCGCGCCGAGTCAGAGGTCGAGTGGCGACTCCGTGCGGCTCGGAGGCATCAGCGGTGCGGGCAACGCGCTCGTGAGGAAGCTGGCGGTCGAGGGGTCCTGGCGCTACGCCCAGGCCGGGCACCAGCCCAAGCTGATGCCCAAGGGCTCCGGAGTCCCGCTCGAGATAAGGATGCACGGGAGGAAGGGGTCCGAGCGCCTGCTCCGGCGACGCGAGGAGATGCTCGAGAGGGGCATGCCCCAGGCGAAGGCGAACGCCGCCACCGCCGCCGAGCTCGTGAGGTGGCTGTGGGCCCTCGGCATGATGTGCCGGGAGGCCGGCGAATAGACATAGCCCCCGTCCCGGCGAGCCGGGCAGCCTTCGGGGATACCCCCGTTCTCGCTGTGCGCGCGGCGGTCGCCGCATTCGCGTCGACAGACTTGGGGAACCCCCGCCGAAGGAGAGGATTGCGGGCCGCCAGAGCGGTATCCGCGGATATGAGACTGAGCCGAAGGCGTCGACGACATGCCGGGGGCGGACCGGGACGGGTTCAACGGCAGGCCCCGCCGACCGATTGCAAGCGGTCGGCGGGGCCATTGTGGCTCTTGACAGCGGATTGGGTCATATGAGCGAGCGACGTCCAGAGCGAACAAGTTGGCATGAAAAAGGCAAGGCATAGACCTCCTGGTCATGCCTTGCCTTTCGAATGACAAATTGTCGCTCTGGACGTCGCGCAGCGTCGAGCCGTTGCGGCGTTTGGTAAAACGCCGTAACTTAAACAGCCTGTGCCAGCTTCTCGGCTCGCTCGGCGGCGGCAAGTGCCTCGATGACGGTGCCGAGCTGATCGCCCAGAAGGACGCCGTTGTAGGTGGAGTTGAAGCCGATACGATGATCGGTCACGCGGTCCTGGGGCTGGTTGTAGGTACGGATCTTCTCGGAACGGTTGCCGTGACCGATCTGGCTCTGGCGCTCGGCGCCGAGCTCGGCCTGCTGCTTCTCGAGTTCCATCTCGTACAGACGGGCACGCAGCATCTGCATGCAGACCTCGCGGTTCTGGATCTGGGAACGCTGCTCCTGCGACTGCACCACGGTATTGGTGGGCAGGTGGGTGATGCGCACGGCGGAGTAGGTGGTGTTAACGCACTGACCGCCAGGGCCGGAGGCACAGTAGGTATCGATGCGCAGGTCGGACTGGTTGATCTGAACGTCAATCTCCTCGGCCTCGGGAAGCACGGCGACGGTTGCCGTGGAGGTCTGGATGCGACCCTGGGACTCGGTCTTGGGGACGCGCTGGACGCGATGCACGCCGGACTCGTACTTCATGACGGAGTAGACGCGGTCGCCCTCGACCTTGAACTCGATGGACTTAAAGCCGCCGGCCTCGCTGGGGCTGGAGTCGAGCACGGTGGTCTTCCAGCCGCGCGACTCGCAGAAGCGCTGGTACATCTTGTACAGGTCGCCGGCGAAGATGGCCGCCTCGTCGCCACCGGCGGCGGAGCGAATCTCGACGATGGTGTTCTTGTCATCGTTGGGGTCGCTCGGGATGAGCATGTACTTAATGTCTTCCTCGAGCTGGGGAAGCTTGGCCTCGTTTTCGGAGATGTCCATCTGGAGCATCTCTTTCTCATCGGCATCGGTGGTATCGTGGAGCATTTCCTTGGCGGCCTCGATGTCATCGAGCGCGCCGATGTACTCACGCGAGGCGGCGATGAGGTCGGACTGGTGCGCGTACTCCTTGTTGAGACGCGTGAACTCCTTAATATCGGAGGCGACGGCCGGGTCGGAGAGCTTCTTCTCGAGCTCCTCGTAGGCCTTGATGATCTTTTCGAGCTTGTCGCGCATGGCGGGACTCCTTTATATGCGTGAAGGTGAAAATCGGCAGAGTTGATGGGGCGCGCGGCGCCACTGCGGGGGTAAGCCCGGCTAGAACATGTCGATCTTCAGATACATGCGCATCCCTTCGCGTATGGGGTACATAGTTGCGGTCTAACCCATATATGATAGCGTGCGCAAGCAAACCTGCATATAACCCACACGGAATGATTGGACGTAGCCGTTGGGGACGTTCCTTAACGACTGGTCGTTTAAGAACGTCCCCAACGGCTAGCAAAGGGACTGTCGCTTTGTCACATTTTAGAGCGCCTGAAGCAGGGCGATGAGGAAGCGTACGCCCTGGAGATAGGCGCGGCGGGTGATGCGCTCGTTGGTGCCGTGAACGCCGCGATCACACTCGTCGTCATCAACCACAAAGGCCGAGAAGCGAATGCACTCAGGGCAAATGTGCTGGTAGTTGGCGGCGTCGGTCGCACCGATCACGGTCGAGGTCACAATTGCCACTGGCTCGAATAATCCGTTTTCCTCCGTCCCCTTTGGATCACGGAAATAGCGGGCGGCGATGGAGCGAACCGCCTCGAGGCCGGGACCACCGATGCGCGGGGACGGCGAGGGTTCGGAGCTGCCGGGGCCCAGCTCCACTTCGACACGACCGGCAAGGTCCGTTGCGGCAATTGCCTCACGGCAGCGCGCCACAACGTCGGCCACGCTCGTGCCCTCGAGCATGCGGAAGTTAATGTTGGCCCACATATCCTGCGGCATTACGTTGGCGCCGGTGCTGCCACCCTCGATTTGCGTGGGCGCGCAGGTGGTCGTCACCAGCGGATAGAGCTTCTTGCTGGCAAGGCAATCGCGGACAATGGCGCCCCCGTTGGCGGCAATTTCATCCGCCGTGTAGAGCCCCAGCTCGACGAGCTGGGCGGCAAGCAAGTCGGTCACGCGCGTCGGCCACTCGATATCGCAGATTGCGGTGATGGCACGGCTGAGCACCTCGAGCGACGTGCCGCCGTAGGGGTTAGAAGAATGTCCACCCTCACTCTTCGTCTTGAGCACGATATCGGCATAGCCCTTCTCCGCGAGGTCGGCGTGCATGAGCCAACCCTCGCCCGCGCTGTACTCGGCATCCGAAACGATGCGGTAGTCGCCCTCGTCGACCAGGTACTCAAGCTCAATGCCGCGCTCCTCGAGCGCGCGGCCGATGGCGCCTGCGCCGTACTGCGTCGTCTCCTCGTCCTGGCCAAAGGCCAGAAGCAGCGTGCGCTCGTGCTGCCAGCCGTGCGCCAGCGCATACTCGACAGCCTCGAGAATACCTGCGACCTGGTCCTTCATGTCGATCGCGCCGCGGCCCCAGATGTAGGTGTCGTCCACGTGCCCGCTAAAGGGGGCATGCGTCCAGTCGGCCTCGGTACCCGGCACCACGGGGACCACGTCCATGTGGCCCATGAGCATAACGGGTTTAAGAGCCGGATCGCTGCCGGCAAGCGTCACCAGCAGCGAATGGTCGATAAGCTCGACCTCGCCCGCCGCAAACACGCGCGGCCAGGCCTGCTGCATATAGGCGCGCAGGTCGTCGAAGGGCCGCCAGTCCACCGCCTCGGCATCCATGCTCGAGATAGTCGGAAACGACAGCACACGGCCCAAGCGCTCGCACGCGCCTGCCTCGTCTATATCGGCAAAATCGTCCTCATGCGCAAAGAAGCGCCAAACCTCGGCCATGACATCCTTTCGATTGTGATGACGAGGGCCGCCCCACCGGAGCGGCCCTGCCACATAAGCGTTTGCGGTCGGTTATTTGTCCTCGAGATAACGCGAGAGGAACTCGCGGGTGCGCTGGTGCTTGGGGTTGCCGAAGAGCTCGGCCGGCGCGGCGTCCTCGAGGACCACGCCCTTATCCATAAAGACCACGCGGTCGGACACCGTACGGGCAAAGGCCATCTCGTGCGTGACGACGACCATGGTCATGCCGTCGGCCGCAAGCTTGCGCATGACCTCGAGCACCTCACCCACGATCTCGGGGTCGAGTGCCGAAGTCGGCTCGTCGAACAGCATGATCTGCGGATTCATGCACAGGGCACGCGCAATGGCCACACGCTGCTTTTGACCACCGGACAGGCGACCCACGGCGGCGTGCGCGAACTTTTCGAGCCCCACACTCGTCAGATGCTCCATCGCGACCTTCTCGGCCTCGGCCTTGCTCATCTTTTTGAGCGTGACGGGCGCAAGCGTGCAGTTGTCGAGCACGTCCATGTTGTTGAACAGGTTAAAGCCCTGGAACACCATGCCGATGTCCTCGCGGAGTTTGTTAATGTTGCAGCGCTCGGCCGTAAGGTCCTGGCCGTGGAACCAGATGTGGCCCGCGTCCGGGGTCTCGAGCAGGTTGAGGCAGCGCAGGAAGGTCGACTTGCCCGAGCCCGAGGCGCCGATAATGGTAACGACCTCGCCGGGGTTAACGGACAGGTCGATGCCCTTGAGTACCTCGAGCGAGCCGAAGCTCTTGCGCAGGCCCTCAACGCGGATGAGCGGCTCATTGGTCTGTACGGCGGCCGCGGTGCCGGTAGTGGCGGTATCTGCCATGATGATTCTCCTCGTCTTGAGCCTAGTTGGAGCTGGGCAGCGTTGCCGGGGCCTCGGCGCCGAGCTTTTTGCCAAAGGCCTCGAGCAGGCGGCTCGCCACGAGCGTCAGGATCAGGTAAACCACGAGCGCCACGCAGTAGACCTCCATCTGGCGGTAGTACACGCCGGCGACGGTGGTGGTGGCGTACATTAGGTCGAACACGCCGATGACCGAAAGCACCGACGAGTCCTTGATGTTGATGATGAGCTCGTTGGTGAGTGCGGGGATCGCGTTTTTAATACCCTGGGGGAACACGACCTTGCGCATGGCCTGCCACTGCGACAGACCCAGCGAGCGCGCCGCCTCGGCCTGGCCGGGATCGATGGACTCGATGCCGCCGCGCAGGACCTCCATCATGTAGGCGGTGGAGTTGAGCGAGATGGTGACGAGGCCGGCGGTGAAGGTACTCCAGATCTGGTTGGCCTGGGCGGTCTCGAAGCCCATGCCGCGCAAAACGGTAAAGCCCGCGTAATAGATGAGCAGGCCCTGGACCATCATGGGCGTGCCGCGCACGATGGTAGAGTAGACGGTCGCAAAGCCGCGGCCGATGCTCTTAAAGAAGCGCGTGAGATCGTTATCCACGCGATCGAACGTCTGAATACGCAGGAACACAAAGAGCAGTGCCAGGAAAAAGGCAATGACGGTACCAAGGGTCGCAAGCGCAATGGTGATTTCGATGCCGCGAATAAAGAAGTCGCCGCTCTTATAGGTCATGTAGACCAGGCTCGGCAAAAAGTCGCTGGGATTGGAGTCCGAGACAATGCTCACCTGCACCAGGTCGATAAACGACATGGCACAGCGGTCGACAAAGAAGATCGCCGCGATGGCGACCACGACGTAGCTGCCTAAGCGCGCGCCGCGACGGAAGCGCTCGGATGCGAACGGCGACTTTTCGCGATAGTCGTTCCAGTGCATGAGTTTGGTGACGAGCGCCGCCGCCGACACGACGAGCCAGGCCCAAAGAATCGCCCAAAGGCAATCCTGGAAGATACCGGTGGGGGCCAAGAAGCTCAGCGGCGTGGGGTTGCGCTGACTAAACGCCAGGCCGAGCGCCGCGATAACGCTCGTGCCCAGGTACACGTAACGGTGGTCGGCCTTGATAAAGGAGGCCAGGCGATTGATGGTTTTCATGCTGCCTCCCTATGCCGGCTGACGGTCGAGGCACGCGTCCCACATTTGGTCGCGCTCCTCTTGGCTAATGCCCTTGAGTGTCTTGTCGATGAGCTTAAGGAGCTTGTCCGAGCCCTTGCGGCAGCCGACGTTTGCCGCGACCTCCTGCTTAAAGCCCTCGCCCTCGGCAAAATGAATGGGGACGATGCCCGGGTTTTGGGCCATATAGCCCTTCTCGTTCTCGGTGTTATAGGTC
>URZN01000034.1 GCA_900552345.1 uncultured Collinsella sp.
CTTTCCATCGGCGTGCTGGAGCTGCTGCGTAACCTGATGGTTCCGCGTCTGCAGGAGAGCATCGGCTGGATGTCGTTTGCGCTGCCGATGCAGTACTACCTGGTGACCTACGCCGCGCTGATTTTGGTCGGCGTCATTATCGGTCTCTTTGGTTCCGCCATCGCCATGCGCCGCTATCTGCGCGTGTAAGCGTGCTTGGAATTCGTTCCTTCAACGGGTCGTCTCTTTTGGGGCGGCCCGTTTTTTGATCCCTAGGGGACGGTGGAATACGGATCATCGTGGCGCTGGTCTATCTATGCGATCCGCAATCCTGCCGTCCCCTAGGGATCATTTGGGTAGACTCTTGGGGTGTAAACGGCCATCGATAGTAAGGAGGCGCCATGGGGCGCAATAACAAGCATAAGCGTGGAGCACGCAATAAGCGCGGGCCGGTGCGCAGCGAGCGTCGCCCGAGTCTGACCGGACGCGTGCAGCTCCATGAGCATAGCGCCTACGTTGTAACCGAAAACGGCGACTACAAGGTCATGGGCCGCGGCAAGCGCGAGATTATGGACGGCGATACCGTTGCCGTGAGCATTAAGAACAGCCCGCATGGCGAGCGACGCGCCGTAATCGAGGGCGTCGTCGAGCGTGCGGCCATTAGTGTGGTGGGCACGTACCAGACCGCCGGCCCGCTCGGGGTGATCGAGCCGCTTGATTCTCGACTTAAGGCCGATTTCTTTATTCTGCCGGAGGACACCTCGGCGGAGCGCTTGGGCGTTCATCCGGGTGATGCGGTCGTCGCGCGCATTCTGACATATCCGACGCGCCTGGAATCGGGCACCGTGACGATTGAGCGCCGTATTGGCGGCGATGATGTGCCCGATTTGGGCGTTCAGTATGTGATGGCGCGCTATGGCTATACCGATACGTATCCCGAGGCCGCGCTAACCGAGGCCGAGGCACTTTCGCTCGATGTGGCCTCGGCACTCAAGGACCCGCTCCGCCGAGACCTGCGCGACCGCTTTGTCATTACGGTTGACCCGGTCGACGCGCGCGACTTTGACGATGCCATCTCGCTGGAGCGCACGCCCGAGGGTGGCTACAAGCTGGGTGTCCATATTGCCGACGTTTCGCACTATGTTGCCTGGGACGGACATATCGATCTGGAAGCCCGCCATCGCACGACGTCGGTGTATCTTGCCGATCGCGTGCTGCCCATGTTGCCCGAGCGCCTGTCGAACGATTTGTGCTCGCTGCGTCCCGACGAGGACCGCCTGGCGTTTACCGTCGACATTGAGCTCGACGCGCAGGGTCGCGTGCGCCATTACGATCCCTATCCCAGCGTGATCCGCTCGCGCGTGCGCATGGACTACGACGGCGCCGAGGCGCTGCTGGTACGTGCCGGTGCGGTGGAGTATTCGGTGCTGGAGGGTGCCGCCGAGGATGTTGCCGCGGTTGAAGCCTCGCGCGAGGAAGCGCTCGAGCGCGGGCTTGCGTGCGAGGAAACCGCTCGCGGCTATAACGTCGACTTGGGGGATTTCCTCGTAGCTGCCAACGAGCTCGCCGAGCTTCGCCGTCGTATTCGTCGCGCACGCGGTTCGGTCGACTTTGATACGGCCGAGATCCGTGCGCTGTTGGACGAGGACGGTGTGCCCGTGCAGATCGTGGCCCGTGAGCGCTCGTGCGCCACGTCGCTGATTGAGGAAGCCATGCTGCTGGCCAACGAGTGCGTGGCGGAGTGGCTGGCCGACCGCGATATCGAGGCCTGCTATCGCGTGCACGACGATCCCAGTCCCGACAGCCTGCATGGTGCCGCCGTGGCGCTGGCGCAGCTGGGTATCATCGATGACCGCCGTGCGGCCGGCATTGCTCTGGGAAGCCCCGATGAGCTGCAGGCGGCGGTTGATGCCGCAGCCGGTACGGCTAACGCGCCGCTCGTCAACACGTTGCTGCTGCGCAGTATGCAGCGCGCACTGTACAAGCCGCGCAACGAGGGCCACTTTGCACTTGCCGCGCCGTGCTATTGCCACTTTACGAGTCCCATTCGCCGCTATCCCGATCTGGTGGTGCATCGCGTACTCAAGCTTCAGCTGGCCTACGAGCAGCTGGGCGGCAAGGACGCCTTGGTGCGTACGCCGCGGCTGATCGGTAAGGGTCGCGAGTCCCTGCCGCGCGTCCTGCCGCAAATCTGCCGCGCGTGCAGCGATGCCGAGCGTGCGGCCGACGCCGCCAGCCATGCGACGCAAAAGATCAAGATCGCCCAGTACTACGAGGACCGCCTGGGCGAGCGCTACGCCGGAACGATCTCGTGGGTCAGCAGCATGGGCCTCTTTGTGCGCCTGGATCTGACACAGGTTGAGGGTTTGGTTTCGATCAAGAGTCTGGGCAACGAGTGGTTCGAGTTTGATGAGGACGCGCTCACGCTCACGGGCGCCGACACGGGGACTCGCTATGAGCTGGGGCAGCGTGTGATCATCGAGGTCTCGCGCGTCAACACCACGCGCGGGCACTTGGATTTCAGGCTTATTCATTAGCCGGAATTTGGTGATTGATAGAGAACGGGGCGGTCTTTTGGGGCCGCCTTTTTTGTGGCGCATCAATCATCTTGCCGCTCGCGCGCTTGCGTCTTCCGCCTGCTGTAGGGGAGATAAAACCTACCAAAATAAACCTGTTCCTTTTTGGGAGGTTTACGAGAGAGCGGGGATGAGATGACAACGGTGTACGGGTATGCGCGGGTGAGCTCGCGTGATCAAAATCTGAATCGGCAGCTGGATGCGCTGGGCGCCTATGGCGTGGAACCGGCGAATATCTTTGCCGATCGTGCGAGCGGCAAGGACTTCGATCGACCGCGGTATCGCGAGCTGCTGTGCGCGTTGGATTCCGGTGATGTGCTGGTGGTACTTTCCATTGATCGGCTGGGCCGTAACTACAGCGAGATCCTCGAGGAATGGCGGTGCATAACCAAAGAGCTCGGCGTCGCCATCGTGGTGCTGGACATGCCATTGCTCGACACGCGCGCCAGAGACTGTGGTGGGTCGGACGTAACGAGTGCGTTGATTGCCGATATTGTTTTGCAGCTGCTGAGCTATGTGGCACAGGTGGAGCGCGAAAACATTCACCGGCGCCAAGCCGAGGGCATTGCGGCGGCGCGAGCGCGCGGCGTGCGCTTTGGCCGGCCCCGCAAGCCCTGTCCTCCGCAATTCGAGCTGGTGCGCGATACCTACGAGGCGGGTGATATCACGCGGAGTCAGGCGGCAAAGCGGCTAGGCGTGTGCGTGGGGACGTTCGATCGCTGGATGCGCGAGATGGAGTAGGGGCGCCACGGTCCTTTGGCGCCCCGATTCGAACATTTTGGATTTCGCTACGGCGACAACTGCATTTGGGGGTACACTCGCTGCTGCTCAAAAAATGACGGAGGTTAGCCCTTGGCGCGTGTGAAGCACATAGTCGGATGGATTTCGGTTGTCCTGCTGGTCGTGACGCTGGCAAGTATCTGGATGCTGACGGAGCAAAACGTGGAGCAGACGTCATCGCTCAGCGAGTCCACTGCGCGCGCGGTGGAAGGGCAAAGCGTCAGCGTGCAGCCCGAGACTGCGGGGGAGACCCAGGCGGGAGATGCCGCCGGGGACGCGGACTCAACGACTGGCGCCATTCATCCCGACCCGCTTGCGCCCGTTCGTCTGTGGATGGGTGCCAACATTCGTCGCGTCGCACATACCGTTGAGTTCTTCTTCGTAGGACTGTTTGCTTCGGCGACAGCGGCATGCCTGGGCGAGTGCCTGCCATGCGCGCGATTCCGGTACGTAGTCGCTCTGCTCTTTTGCGCCGTCTGCTCTGTCGGTGACCAAGTGCACAAGATTTTTGTTCCTGGCCGTCATTTCGACATGATCGACCTGGGCTTCGATGCCGCGGGCTATGTCACCGCCATGCTGCTGGTGCTGCTGGCGGCCGCGCTGGCTCGGTGCGCGACCTGTCCCATTGGCGCCCATGCGAGACGCCGTTAACAACTCTGTTACGAATAATGCGACCTCGATGAATCATTTTGTGTCGCGCGTATTTCCGAGCGGTCGGATTTGAGGGGCGAGCGGTGGAACGCTCGCCCCTTGTGCGCCATGATGCGGCACAATGTACCGTAAAAGCTGTTTATATCCGGTACGAATCATTCTTTGGTCTTTAATTCTTCTCAACGGAGGTGTTTGAGATGGCAAACGGATTGCTTTTAAGGCTTCGTGAGCGTGAGCTCAGTGCGAGCCCGGCAGAGCGCAATGTCATCGCATATGTGAGCGCTCATCCGCATGAGGTGGTCGGGCTGTCCGTCCGCGGTCTTGCCGATGCCACGTTCTCCTCGCCCTCGAGCATTTTGCGCTTTTGCAAGCGCTTGGGTTTTGCGGGCTACAAGGAGTTTCAGCGCGAACTGATTGCCGAACTTGCGCTCTTGGGCGACAGAAAGGACGTTGCCCTCGAGGACATCTCCGTGGATGACAGCGTCGAGCGAATCGTGGGGAAGGTGATGAAAAGCAACGTGCGTACGATCGAGGCGACGGCGCGAACACTCGATTACACCGTTTTGGAACGATGCGCAGCCTATCTTAAGCAGGCGCGCATGGTCAATCTGTTCGGTATTGGTGCTTCTCGCTTAGTTGCTCACGATCTGGCACAAAAGCTCATGCGTGTCGACAAGGAATGCCATCTGTACGATGACTGGCACGACCAACTCTTGTGCGCCAAGAACATGCACGAAGGCGATATCGGCATTGCTTTTAGCTACTCGGGCTTAACGCAAGAAGTGCTGGACTGCACTGCCGAGGCCCAACGCCACAACTGTCCCGTTGTGGCCGTGACCAAGGTAGACGGATCGTCCAAGCTTGCCACCGTGGCCGATGCCGTGCTCGGCGTTGCTGCAAGCGAGCCCTTGGTCCGCAGCGGTGCCATGGCCTCGCGTATGGCCCAGCTTATGGTTGTCGATGCCCTCTACGCTGCTTACGTTGCGAGCGATTACGAACGGGCGACGCATGCCATCAAGCAAAACTACATCGAGAAACAGGAAAGATGAGGTGAACAAAATGCTTGATTTAACGAAATTCACGACAGAACAGCGAAATCAAAAGTCAATGGACCTCGACACGATGACATCGCTGCAAATCGTCACGACGATGAACGATGAGGACCTTCGCGCCGTCCAGTCGGTTACGAAAGTGTTGCCACAGGTTGCCACGGCAATCGACTGGGCTGCCGAGGCGCTCGAGCGCGGCGGTCGCGTCTTTTACATGGGCGCGGGCACTAGTGGTCGTTTGGGCGTGCTTGACGCTTCGGAGTGCCCGCCTACGTTTGGCGTATCGCCCGATTTGGTTGTCGGGCTCATTGCCGGAGGCGAGACGGCGTTTATCAAGGCTGTCGAAGGTGCCGAAGACAGCGAGGAGCTTGGCGCGAGCGACCTGCGGGAGCGTGGACTCTCGGACAAGGATCTTGTCGTTGGCCTGGCGGCAAGCGGTCGTACTCCTTATGTGGTGGGCGGCCTTGTGTACGCCAAGGCAACTGGGTGCAAGACCATTGCAATTGCCTGCAACCAAGGGTCGAAGATCGGGGAGAGCGCAGATCTTGCCATTGAGCCTGTGCCCGGTCCCGAGGTGCTGACCGGCTCAACGAGGCTCAAGGCGGGAACGGTTCAAAAGCTCATTCTCAACATGATTTCGACCGGTGCCATGGTCAAGATCGGCAAGGTATACCAAAACCTGATGGTCGATGTGCAGCAGACGAACGAGAAGTTGGTGGTGCGCGGTCAGAACATCGTGATGGAGGCGACCGGCTGCACGCGCGAGCGCGCTGTTCAGGCGCTTGCAGATGCCGGCGGCCACGTAAAAACCGCTATTGTCTCGGTGCTGCTGGACTGCGATGCCGAGCAGGCTGCGGCAGCTCTTGAGCGCGCGCGAGGCCATGTCCGTGCTGCGGTGAGTGGCCATGAGAAGAGCAATGCCGATGTCCAATAGGTGCACGGCGTGAGCTGATATGACATCTAGACGAGATACCCAATACAAGGAGGAGTTATGACGAACAAAGAGCTGGCTCAAAAGCTGCTGGACCTTTTGGGCGGTAAAGACAACGTGCTCGCAAACGCGGCGTGCATGACGCGCCTGCGCGTGACCGTCAAAGACACGGGCAACGTCGACACGGAGGGTATTAAGGCGCTCGACGGCGTGATGGGCCTGGTTGAGGATGACACGATGCAGATCGTGCTGGGTCCGGGCAAGGTGAATAAGGTGCTCGAGGAGTTCTCCAAGCTCACCGGCCTCGCGAAAGGCGTTGCTGACGAGAGCGTGGTTGACGCTGCGGCCACAAACAAGGCCGCGCAGAAGGCCAAGTACGAATCTAAGCCGGTTCAGGCCTTCCTCAAGAAGATTTCCAATGTCTTCGTCGCCCTGCTCCCCGGCATCATTGCGGCTGGCCTCATCAACGGTATCTGCAACGTCATTAACGTCTCGACGGCAGGCGCGCTTGCAGGCGAGTGGTGGTACCAGGGCATTCGTTCCATGGGCTGGGCCCTGTTTGCCTATCTGCCCATCTTGGTGGGCTATAACGCGGCACGTGAGTTTGGTGGCTCCGCTGCGCTGGGCGGCATCGCCGGCATGATGTGTATCGCCAACAGTGCCATGCCCCTGCTTGCGCCTGGCGCGGCTGATCCTGCCACTGCCATTCTGCTGCCCCTCACCAGTGCGCAGTACAACCCCGCAGCGGGCGGCATGATCGCGGCTCTCATCGCTGGCGCATTTTTTGCCTGGATGGAGCGTCAGATTCGCAAGGTTATGCCCAACGCGCTCGATACGTTCCTGTCCCCGCTGCTGGTGCTCATCATCGGCGCCTTTGCTCTGATGCTCGTCATCCAGCCGGTTGGCGCATGGCTGACGACTGCCATCTTTAGCGTCCTCACCTTTATCTTCGAGAAGCTGGGCGTCCTGGGCGGCTATATCCTGTCGGCAGGCTTCTTGCCGCTGGTGTCCGTCGGCCTGCATCAGGCGCTCACGCCGATCCACGCTATGCTCAACGATCCCGACGGGGCTACCAAGGGCATCAACTACCTGCTGCCCATCCTTATGATGGCTGGCGGCGGCCAGGTCGGTGCCGGTCTGGCGCTGTACTTTAAGACCAAGAACGCCAAGCTCAAGAAGTACGTCGCAGAGTCCATTCCCGTTGGAATCCTGGGTGTGGGCGAGCCTCTGATGTATGCCGTTACGCTGCCGCTCGTTCGTCCGTTTGTGACGGCCTGCCTGGGTGCTGGATTTGGCGGCGCGCTCGCGGCGCTGCTTCACATCGGCACGGTTTCTCAGGGCGTTTCCGGTCTGTTTGGCCTGTTGATCGTCGTTCCTGGTCAGCAGCTCGGCTACGTTGCCGCTATGCTGCTTGCTTATGCCGCCGGCTTTGTCCTGACGTGGTTCTTTGGCGTCGACGAGCAGAAGATCAACGAGTTCTTTGGCGAGTAGTTTGATATCGCGAGCCGTGTTGCTCAGGGCTCGCGGCGCACGGAAGATTTCTTGATGCTATGGTTGTGCCGGCGGGGCTAACTGCTCCGCCGGCCTTTTTTAAAGGAGCGTTGAAGCGTGAAAACGGGTATTTCGATTTATCTTTCCAGCCCTCTGCAGGATATTGAGCGGACGATTGAGCGTGGTGCTGCGGCAGGTGCGCGCTATGCGTTTACCTCGCTGCATATTCCCGAGGATGGGGGAGCGGCGTATGCCGATAAGGTCCGTCATGTGCTGTCGCTGCTTTCCGCCCGCGGCATTGCGCTCATTGCCGATGTGGGGCCGCGCACGTGCGATTTGCTCGGGCTTGAGCGCATCGAGGATCTGCGCGATTTGGGGTTGGAGTACCTGCGCTTGGATTATGGCTTTAGTGCCCAGCGGGTCGCGGAGCTGTCCGGTGTATTTCGCATTGTGGTTAATGCATCGACGGTGAGTTCTGATGAAATCGCATCGTGGCGAAAAGCCGGTGCCGATGTGACTCGTTTTGCCGCCTGCCACAATTTTTATCCCAAGCCTTATACCGGTTTAGCTCTGGAGGACATTGCTCGGACGAATCTTCGTCTTGCGGCGCTTGGCTTTGAAATCATGGCTTTTGTGCCGGGTGATGCCAACGTTCGCGGGCCGGTATTCGAGGGACTGCCGACGGTTGAGGCGCAGCGCGGTCGCGCGTCAAAGGTTGCCCTCAACATGCTTGAGCTCGCACATGGCGCCGATTGCGACATTGTTTTGGTCGGCGACCCCGATCTTTCCGAAGCGGGTTGGGCACAGTTTGCTCAAGTTTCTGCCGGATACGTGGATGTGCAATGCGAGCTTGAGTCCGGCTATGCCTATGTACGTGGGCAGATTCATCACGACCGGCCCGATTCGAGCGCCCTCGTCTTTAGGTCTCAGGAGTCGCGCACGACGCTTAAGCCGGATTCCGTGCCGACGGATACCGGTGCCGGCCTGCCGCGAAAGGCGGGGTCGATCGCTGTGAGCAATAGCGGCTATGGGCGCTACGAAGGCGAGCTTGAGATTGCGCGGGTCGATCTTCCCGGTGACGAGCGCATGAACGTTGCGGGCCATATC
>URZN01000035.1 GCA_900552345.1 uncultured Collinsella sp.
GCCCTCGTACTTGTCGTGCAGCTCGGGGACGTAGACGGGCGGATAGGTGGCGTACCAGGTGGGCAGGAAGGCGATCGTCGGGGTGAAGAAGGTGCCCTGCTCGGCCATGAGGTCCATGGTGCGCTCATCGATATCGAAACCGTGAATCAGCTGCTCGCAGCCAAAGCGAACGGAATCGTAGGCAGCGGCGTGGTTGTTGTAGCAGTGGCTCCACACGGGGATGCCGACCATCTTTGCCTCGTCGACCACGGCCTGGATCTCCTCGGAGCAGTAGTGCTGGTCGCGACCGGAGTCCCAGCGCCAGATGCCGCCACCGGTAGCCCAGATCTTGATGGCATCGGGGTTCTCGCGCAGGCGACGACGGACAGCCTTGCGCAGATCCCAAGGACCGTCGACCTGGTCGCCCCAGGGATGGGATTCCTTGTTGAGCTCCTGGGTGCAGTGGTGGGAGTCACCGTGGCCGGCAACGCGGCAGAAGCCGAGGCCGGTGGCCAGAACGCGCGGGCCCTTGAAGACGCCCTTGTCGATGCAGTCACGGATCTGGATACCAAAGCGGCCGATCTCGCAGACGGTGGTGAGGCCATGGGTGAGGCAGTCGTAGGCCTGCTTGACGGCGACGGCCTGCTTCTCGAGGAGCGGCTGCATGACCCAATCGGTGTCATCGTCGGTCAGGTTGCCCGAGAAGTGCAGGTGGGTGTCGATCAGGCCGGGAAGGACGGTCTTGCCGGCGGCGTCGATGACCTCAACGCCCTCGGGAAGGTCCTGCATAGCGCCGGCGTACTCGATCTTGCCGTTGTCGTCGACGAGAACGAGGGAGTTCTCGACCGGCTCGGCACCGGTACCGTCGATGAGCTTGCCGCCAACGATTGCATACTTAGTGGACATGGTTCCTCCTTATGGATCCATATAGTGGGCGAGGCCGTGTTGGGTTAAGGCCTCACAAAGCTACCCAAGTGGTGCCGGGTTCGGTGCGCGGGAGAGAGGATTCCGCGCACCCGATCCGCCCCGGCTAGGCGTTACTTTTTGCGGGAATTGGTGAAAGCCATGAGGGCCAGGCCAATAGCCAACCAACCGATCACGATGCTCCACTCCACCATGTTGAGGGAGGCGGGAGAGAACGGAATCACGAGCAGGCCGATGATGATGGCGCAGGCAGCGATAGCGAGGCCGATGCCAAACTTGCCGCCGGGCACCTCGTAGGGACGAGGCAGGTCGGGCTCGGTGAAGCGCATGCGCAGGCAGGCGAGGGCGACCATACCGCAGGAGAAGATGAAGGCGAGAGCCGACACGTTGGTCAGAGGGATGAGCATGTTCTTGCCCAGGAACGGACCGATGACGGTGATGACGCCCAGAACGACGCAGGCGAGCTTGGGAGCGCCGGACTTGGGGTCGACCTCGGCGAACTTCTCGGGCAGCTGGCCCTTGCGGCCCATGGCGAGCATGATGCGGCTCGTGGCGCCGTAGAAGGAGTTCATCGGGCCCATGGGTCCAAGCGTGGCGATGACGAGCATGGCCAGGTACAGGAGCATGTTGATACCCTTGAGGCAGGCAAGCGCGGGAACCGGGCTCTTAACAAACTCATGCCAGTCGAGGATGGTGCCGAACGAGTAGATGCAGACCATGTAGAAGCCGCCGGCGGCCAGCAGGGCCAGGGAGATAATCTTGCCGAACTTGTTCCAGTTGAGGCCCTCGGCTGCTTCCTCAGCCTGCTGAGGAATGGTGTCGAAACCGGCGTAGAAGAACGGGGTCAGAACCAGGACCGACACGATGCCGGCGAACAGGCTGGCGCCCTCGGTAGCGGCCTTGCCGCCGCCAGCGCCGGTGACCTGGGAGAACACGGGCATGGCATTGTCCGGCGAGCCGGTGAACAGCGAGACGCCCATGGCGAGCAGCATGCCGCAGAGCAGAGCCTTGGTCAGGAAGGCCTGGAGCTTGGCGGCCGAGCTGGCACCGCGGAAGTTGAGGAAGATGACGTAGGCTGCGAAGCCGAGCGCGATCAGCGTCGGGAACAGGTAAACGTCGGCGCCCAGGATGGTGTAGAGCTTGACGGCGCGCAGCCACTCAAGGCCGGGCAGGCTGCCGAACATCTCGGACACTAGGGTCGAAATGGCGATGGCCTCCCACGGGCACAGGATGCCGTTGCCCAGAGCCAAAAGCCATCCGGTGATGTAGCTCAGCGTACGGCCAAAGCTACGATCGACATACTCGACGATGCCGCCCGAGATGGGGATAGCGGCCGTGAGCTCACCGAAAACAGCTCCGACGGGCACGAGGAAGATTGCACCCAAGAGGAATGCGATCATAGCGGGAACGGGACCGCCGCCCACGACCATCCAGTCGCCGACCTGCAGAACCCAACCGGTGCCGATGATGGCACCGAAACCGATGGTGAAGAAGTTCCAGAGCGAAAGCGTTTTCTTCATACCGCCGTTATCCTCGACTGCAACTTCTGCGTTCTTGTCCGCCATTGTTCCCCTCCTTTCCTTTTTGACGCCCCTTGACGTCACCCCTTGCGCGGTCTGTTTTGCCGCGCTCTTTTATTTCGTGGCTTTAAGATACGGCCTTGGCGCAGCATGGCCGCCCATGGCTCGACCGAAGGCCGAACTCGCATATGAGCGGCGCCGTTTTTGGGACGAACGGCACGGTTTGCCGTTCATTGTTGCCGCCCGTCCGACGGGCGTACGTTCATCGGACGCATATAGAGATGTTTTTGAGGCCGTGTGTTTTGCGCCTTTCGTACCGTTTACCGAGCTTTTGACGCGCAGACCCATTTGTTGCACATCTTTTTTGTAGGATAGACAGGTTATACATGAGACAAGGCGGTGCGAATGGCATACGGATACAACGACGGTGATCAACGGCGACAAAGCGTTCGCCTTGCTGGCCGTACCACGCCGACGCCCGGAAGTGCCACAAGCAGCAATCCGCAACGTCCTCAAGAGCAACCCAGGCCTTCGTCTCGGCAGCAGGCAAGCAAAACACGGCAAAGTGGCCGTCCGCGCACGGGCACAAGCGCGCAGCAAGACAGCCGCTTAGGCGCGCGCACTCGACAGCATCAAGCCGAGGTTCCGCAACTGCGCCGCAACGGCGCACGTCAGCCCGGCATCCATATCAACCGCTTCTTTTCGCATCCCCAAGGTGGACGCGACGGCAAGCCCTACCGCTCGACATCGCACGTGAATGCCCCCGCCCTGCCGGCTCGTCGACTTCGCCTCGCACTGTGCTCTATCCTCACCTGTCTGGTCTTTGTGTTTATGAGCTCCTGTATGTCCCACGGCTCGGCCGGTCTCGAGCCCACCGCCGAGGACAAGCTGCTCAAGGCCCCCGTCGCGCCCGGTTATTCTTTCGCCTTTTCGACCCCGCGCCCGCAATGGCAAGCCGGCACGATGCCCCATATCTATCAGATCGACCCTGCGTGGTCGGAGCTGTCTTACGCCGGCGGCACCATCCGCCAAAATGCCTGCGGGCCTACGTGCCTCACCATGGTCTATATCTTTAAGACGGGACGCACCGATATGACCCCCGTCGATATGTGCGCGCTTTCTGAGGCGGGCAATTACGCCCCCACTGGTGCAACCGAATGGTCGTTTATGACGAGCGGCGCGTGGCAGTTGGGACTTAACGGAACGGAGCTCCATAACGATCGCGACTCGATGACTCAGGCGCTGCGTTCGGGAGCGCCCATCATCGCCGCCGTTCGGCCGGGCACCTTTACCAACGTGGGCCACTACATTGTGCTTTACGGTATTGACGACGCCGACCAGATTGGCGTCTACGACCCCAACTCGGCCAGCCGCAGCGTCCGCCGCTGGGGCGTCGTAGAAGTCCTTAACGAAGTCGAAGCCATGTGGGCCTACTACTAGTCATTGGGGACAGACTTAAATGAGTGGTCGTTGGGGACAGCCTTTAAGGACTGTCCCAAGCTGCCGGCAGGAAAGGAACGTCCCCAAGTGCCGGGTTCCCAATGACTAGGTGAATAGCAAAAGCCCCGCAGTCGGAGCGGACTGCGGGGCTCATGAAGAGAGGCTAGTTTGTGGGCGTCTTGCCTGGCGCCCACGAGAGAGGCAACAGAGTAGAGACTACTCGTGAATGCGGGTACCGGAGAGGCCGGCCATGGTCTCGGCGGCCTTGTCCAGGGCGCCGATGATGCAGGTGCGGCCCTTGCGGGAACGGGCGAACTTGATGGCAGCGCGGACCTTGGGCTCCATGGAACCCTTGCCGAACTGACCCTCGTCGGCCAGGCGCTCGGCCTCGTCGGCGGTGAGGTCCTCGAGCTCCTCCTGGTTGGGCTTGCCAAAGTTGATGGCGACATGCTCAACGGCGGTCAGCAGGAACAGAACGTCGGCGTCGCAGTCCTCGGCCAGCAGCTCGCCGCCCAGGTCCTTGTCGATGACGGCGGGAACGCCCTTGTAGCAGCCCTTGTTCTCGTAGTCGCGGACGACGGGGATGCCGCCGCCACCGCAGGCGATGACGATGAACTCGTTATCGAGCAGGTTGAGGATGGAGTCAGCCTCGACGATCTTCTTGGGATCGGGGGAAGCGACGACGCGACGCCAGCCGCGACCGGAATCCTCGACGAAGACCTTGGAGGGATCCTCGGCCATGAACTCCTTGGCCTGCTCCTCAGTGTAGAAGGGGCCGATCGGCTTGGTCGGGTTCTTGAACGCGGGATCGTCCGGGTCGCACTCGATCTGGGTGACGACGGTGGCGGCGTGCCAGCGCTTATAGCGCTTGTGCATCTCGCGGCCGATGCCCTGCTGCAGGTGATAACCGATGTAGCCCTGGGACATGGCGCCGCACTCGGGCAGCGGCATCTCGGGGGTGCCGATGGCGTCGTGGGCAGCGGCGAAGGCGTTCTGGATCATGCCGACCTGCGGGCCGTTGCCGTGGGTGATGATGATCTCGTTGCCCTGCTCGATCAGGCCGAGGAGAGCGTGAGCGGTGTTGCTCACGGCCTCGATCTGCTCAACGGGGTTGTTGCCGAGGGCGTTGCCGCCAAGGGCGACGACGATACGATCGGGCTTGCCAAGAGGCTTAGACATTGCTGGAATCCTTTCTGTAAAAGGCCTACAACCCATTAATAACCCGCGCCCGTGCGATACGCGAGTTTATTAAGGTTTATATTCTCTTTATCGCTCATTTTATTCATTTTGAAAATAGTTGAACGGTGAACGGTCGCTTTTACCCGCTCAGCGTAAAGAAACCCAGCTCAAGCATATCTACGTCATTTACGTGCAACTTTATTTTAATAGAGCAGGGATTAGACCAGATTATGCAAACTATATCTTTGCTAAACATAAAACAGACAGCGCAAAATCTTACTCGCACTATACGAGATTCTATGCACTTATTGGACGAGTATGCAGCCCTGCAATAACATGGCGTTTTTCATCCAACTTAAGGAATAGACGAGCGCCTTTGCCGCGCGTCGGCCGGCAGCCGGCGAGCCGTCTCGTCGGTTGCCGCTTCCAGAAAATCAAAAACTGATATTGCGCGCGCAATTGCTGCATGGTACTTTAGCGAAGAACAGCGCGGGCTGGGGCGACAGAGATCTGCCGTGAAGTTTGGGTTCGGCGACCCCGCTGCTGTCTTCTCCTTATCCGCCAGCGAACCCCTTGAGCGACGGATTGAGGAGGTCCTTACTATGACAAAAATGCTCAAGATCACGCTGAATGGCGAGACGTTTCTCGCCGACATGCTCTGGGACAAGGCTCCCGAGGCATGCAAGCTATTCGAATCGTCCTGTCCGGTCGAGTCACGTATCTTTTCGGCCAAAATCTGCGATGCCGAGGTGACGTATCCTGTCTCGGGCCCCATCGCCAATTACGAGCACATCGAGAACCCCGTCTTTCACGAGCCTGCGGGCGCCGTGAGCTGGTATGGCGGATGGTCGTCAATCTGCATCTTCTTTGACGTGTGCGAGCCCTTTGGCACCTGCAACATGTTCGCCCGCATCTGCGAAGCCGACCGCGAGCGTTTTGCCGCCGCCTGCCGCAATGTCTGGGACAACCAGGGCATGTACATCAAAAACGAAATCGTCGAGATCGAAGCGGAGGCCTAAAGATGATGGATATCAACACCCTGCTCACACTCGACCTTGCCGAATACACCACTGCACTTGAGGCCCTCGCCGATCAAATGATGCTCGAGGAACCGCGCGATATCGACTACATGCGCCGCCGCAAACTCGACACCGGCCGCGAATTCGCCGTCTGGAACTTCACCGTCGGTTACTGCATGGACGCCGCCGACGCCCTCTCCCTCCTGCGAGCCCAGGCCAACGAAAACGCCAACGACGGCACCGCCGACCTCGCAACGATCAAAAACAGTGCCGCACGCCTGTGCGACTGGTTCTCGGGCGCCTTCGACGTCACCGGCAAAATGGATGACACCACGGCAATCCTCGCCCACAGCCGCGACCTCTACGCCCAGGTAGAGACTCACGAACAGTTTGCAGCCCTCACCCGCGCCACCGAGCGCTATCTGGTCCAGCTCCAATTTTGGGTCGACCGCCAGATTCCCTGGCCGGCCATTAGCGACCTCGTCCATGGCTACCGCCTACGCACGGAGTCCGGCGAGACAAGGTAACCAAGCAAGCAGCACCGACAACACCCCACCATCGGGATCCAAAGTAAGAATCAGAGGGCTGGAGACGCACCCAACAGCGTCCCCAGCCCCTTCGCAAAGTAGAGCACTGTTTCAGTGGCTTTGAGGCCTATTCGAACCTTTGCTATCTCCCAATTTTTGTATATTTACGACAATATTATCTGCCAATTTTTGTATGATTTTAGGCGATTCTATCTGTCAATTTTTGTCATTTGGGGGTTTAATGCTACGCCGTAAGGTCACTGATAGGCTTTTGAGCTGGAAGAATAACTCCAATAAGGCATTACTCGTTACTGGTGCGCGTCAGATTGGCAAGAGCTATGCGATTCGCGCGTTTGGAAAAAGCAACTACGCTTCGTATTTTGAGGTCAATTTACTACTCGATGTCGAAGCAAGGAATGCACTTGTTGGCGCAAAGAACTCCGTTGACTTTATCAACCGCGTAGCCCTTCTTGCGGATGCGCCGCTTGTTGAGGGCGATACGCTTGTCTTTGTCGATGAGATTCAGGAGTATCCGCAGATCGTTACACTCATGAAGGCGTTGGTCGAGGATGGGCGCTTTAGCTATGTCTTCTCGGGGTCTATGCTTGGGACTGAGTTTAAGGGGATCTCTTCTTTTCCGGTGGGGTATGTAGAGCACATTGTTATGCGCCCGATGGATTTTGAAGAGTTTTGTTGGGCAAACAGCGTAAGCGAGAATGTGCTTGCAGGCATTCGCAGCTGCCTTGTCGAGAAACATCCTGTCGAAAACTATATTCATGAGGCGATGCTCAAGAACTATAGAGCCTATATCGTTTGCGGCGGCATGCCGGAGGTCGTTCAGAATTATATTGATTCGGGTTATTCGCTCGTGAGCACACGTGAGCTTCAAACTCAGCTGGTCGATCAGTACAAAAGCGATATCTCAAAATATGCATCGACTCGAGCGTTTAACGTTCGGTCGATTTTTGAGCAAATTCCCGTTCAGCTTGAGGCGGAGTCTCATCGCTTTGTTGTTTCGTCTCTGGGTGAGGGAGCTCGCCTTAAAAAATATGAGCAGGATTTCCTGTGGCTTGTTAACGCAGGTGTTGGATTGATGGTCGCCAGGGTGACGGAGCCACGGAGTCCTCTCAAGAGGACGGAGAAAACGACAGCCTTCAAACTATACGAGTCTGATACAGGCATGCTCGCATCGCGATACCCCGGCAGCACCGCACGCGCTGTCTATCTTGATATGAAAACTCCCAACCTTGGTGGTCTCTATGAGAACGTGGTCGCGCAGGAACTCGTTGCCCTCGGGGCGGATGCATGGTACTACCAAACGCGTGAGGTCGGTGAAGTTGACTTTGTGATCGAAGGCGTCCACGGTCATGTTGTCCCAATCGAGGTCAAATCGGGCAAGAAAGTTCGAGCGCACGCGGCCCTCGATCGTCTGATGAGTGTGGGCGAGTACAAAATTCCCGAAGCCGTTGTACTAAGCCACGAGAATCTCAGCAAAGAGGGCAAGGTTCTGTACGTTCCAATCTACATGACGTTTTGTCTCGATGAGTTTATGGAAAAGGATGACCCCAATAACGATTTCTCGTTCGCACCCATATCTCTCTAGCCATTTGAATCCGCAATCCAGCCCCGTCCACACATCAATGCATTTCCCAAGGTGCTGCGCGTTTCGCGCCAAAGGCGCGAAAAAGCAAAGGGATAAGGCGTTGCAACAGCCACGCCCCCCATCCATCCCCAAAGTAACGCGCCTTTCGCGGTAAAGCCGCGAAACAGCGAAGGGGACGGAATACCCGACCAACTACGTCCTTCATCCGCCCACACAATCCGAGGACGTAGTCGCAGCAGGATCTGAGGGCTGACCTTCGCGGACACTCCGCAGGACGAAAGAACCCCCGCCGCACGTAGTGCGCAGCGGGGGGTCTTTCCTGTCTCTTATACACATCTCCGAGCCCACG
>URZN01000036.1 GCA_900552345.1 uncultured Collinsella sp.
CGAGATAGGCTCCGGTCTCGTGGGCTCGGAGATGTGTATAAGAGACAGTCGTAGCGGTTGGCGATGTAGCCGGGCATATAGGCGACCGAGAACGGGCGCAGCGCGTCGTAGTCAAACGGCTCGATGGCGTCCATGTGGCCGTCGGGCATCTTGGACGATCCATCGACGGGCACGCGCTCAAACGAGATATTGCCCTTACGGTAGGCGTCGTAGTGGTCAGTGGTCGTGACGGTGCGGTCGGATTCCTCGGTTACGGTCTCGTTGGTCGCATCAAAGCACACTTCGCCGTCCACGCGGGCGCCGTAAAGCCAAAACGGCACGTAAACGCCTTGGACTTCGTCGATATGGTTGCCGGTGACAAAGCTCTTGGGCAGCAGAATCTTGCCCTTGTAGTGCTCCTTGAGTGCGGTCATGACATCGTCGCGCCCGAGCTTAAACGGAATTACCAGGTCGGGTGAGAAGTCGCCCGAGAGCTGGCCGGGTGCCACGGCAGAGTTGCCGCAGTATGGACAGGTGGTAACGGCGACGGTGCCGTCGGACACGAGCTCGGCACCGCACGACGAGCAGATGTAGCCGGCGTTTTGAGCCAGCTCCTGCACAGCATCGTCGACAGCAGGCTTGGGGGCCGCGGCTGCGGCATCGGCTTTGGCGTCTGCCTTGTCCTGGCGCTTGCGATAGAGGGCCTCGACTTCTTCGACTTCAAAACGCGAATCGCAGTAGTCGCAGACGAGCTTTTGCTCGGCACTGGCAAAGTGAAGGGGGCCGCCACACGCGGGGCACTGATAGTTGACGCTCTCGAAGGCCATGATCGGTCCTTTCCGTGCCGGAGGCTATGCGCCGATGGCGCCACCACAGTATTCGCAGCGCCCACTGGCATCGGGAATGGTGGTTGCACCGCAGAAGGGGCAGGTGACCGCGGTCTTGGGGGCCTTGGCGGCCACGACGCTGTCGCGCGTCTCCTGGCGCAGCTGCACCAGCGCGTCGCGGACCTCGGTTGCCTGGCGCTTGGCCTCGCGGTATTCGATGGAACCGCGCTGATCGATGGTGGAGTCGTTCACGCGCAGGTTGATCTCGGTAAAGTACGGCGTGTTGACGTGGATGGTCAGATTAAAGTCGTAATCCAGGTCGTAGCGCGGCGGGTTGTAGCTCTCGCGCTCGCCGTCCTTGGTCTCGCGATAAATCTCGGTGCGATGCTCGTCGATATCCATATCGCAGCCGAGTACCTGCGAGAACTCGATGATGTCGGGATTGGCGTCGCGCCAGCGGCTCTGCGAGGTAATGATCAGCAGGCCCGCGTCTTCGTCGAGCATGATGTTGGTGCGCCCGGCAGAGAGCGTGCGCGTGGGGTTGAACGAGGCCAGGCGCTCGGCATTGGCCTCGCGGTAGGCGAGTTGCTCGCGGATATCGTCCGCGGTGCTGGAGCGATAGCCGCCAAAGAAGGGGGAGAGCTTGCCGGCGCACTCTTTGCACAGGTAGCCTTCGTTGATCTTGGTCTTTCCCAAAAGTCCCAGTTCGGTACCGCAAATCGCGCACTCTTTCTTCTCGAACATCTTGTCAAAGAAGCCCATGGCTGCCTCCCATCAACAGGTAGCGTGTGTCACTTTTGATGATGGGGGAGCGCGCAATCTTTCACGATACCCAGACGGCTCAAGGAGTCTCCACAACTGGGACACATGGCCCATTTTTGATTAGTCGTTGGGGACACTCTTCGGCCACTCATTGGGGACGTATGCTGCTGGGGCAGTTGGGGCGACGAGCCGATGATGTCGTGATGTGGGATGGACTGGCACTTGCTACCGACGATCTTGGTGGGGATTTTGCACCCGTATGTTCCGATTCCGCGCTCAACGCTCAACCGTCACATTTCCTCGATCAACAAAAAGACCGGCACCACCTCACGTGTGGCCCTTATCAACTTCTTCTGGTCCTGGACGCCCAAGGACTAGCTAATCCTCCAATAAGTTGCGGTGGAATAGTCCCTAAATTAAAGTCAAGGGGCTTTAAACAGGAACTATTTCACCGCAACTGCTGAGGGGACAGACTGCGGCAGCGGCAGAGGCAACGGCGTCGGCAGCTGCGGTAGCGGTAACGGCAGCTGGCGGGGTGTTTTCCGTCTGCTCGCTACAGTAGCTCGCCGTGGCGTGCAATGTAGCGGTGCTTTGCTAGCTGAGTGAGCGCGATGTAGGCGGTGACGATGCCGATGAGCAGCGCGAAAAAGCTCGCGGGTAGCGTCATGAGGCCGAGCGCATCAGCGATGGGGCTTGCCGGCAGCCAGGTGACGAGCGCCAGGCCCAGCACGGTGAGAGCGCACAGCGCGGGCGCGGCGTGGTCACGCGGGCTCGGCAGGCGCGGGGAGCGCAGCATGTGGACCACGAGTGTCTGCGACCACATGGACTCGACAAACCAGCCGCTCTGGAAGAGTGCAGCGAAGGTCGCCATACCCGCGACGTCGCCCGCGGCGGCAAGCTCGGGCCAGCTCGCGCCCACGGCGGCGGGGCACACCACAAAGTAGAGCGCGGCGAAGGTCACGATATCAAACAGCGAGCTCACGGGGCCCAGCTCGAGCATAAAGCCCTTGATGGACGCGGCGTCCCAGGCACGCGGACGGGCGGTCCAGACGTCATCGACGGTGTCCCACGGCAGCGCGATGCACACGATCTCGTAGACCAGCGACAGCAGTACCAGCTGCAGGGCGCTCATGGGCAAAAACGGCAAGAACAGGCTCGCGACGGTCACGGACAGCACATTGCCAAAGTTGGAGCTCACCGTGGTCTTGAGGTACTTGAGCAGGTTGCCGTAGGTGCAGCGGCCTTCGATGATGCCGCGCTCGAGCACGCCCAGGTCCTTCTGAAGCAAGATGATATCGGCGGATTCCTTGGCAATGTCGACGGCCGAATCGACCGAGATGCCGCAATCGCTCGCACGCATGGCGGCGGCGTCGTTGATGCCGTCGCCCATAAAGCCCACGGTGTGGCCGAGCAGCTCGCGCATGACGCGCACCAGGCGCGCCTTCTGCAGCGGCGAGAGCTTGGCGAAGAGGTGGGTTTTCTCGGCGCGCTCGGCAAGCTCGGTGTCGTCGAGTGCATCGATCTCGGAGCCCAGCAAGACGTTGCTCGCGTCGATGCCGATCTGCTCGCAGACGGTGGCGGCGACGCGGTCGTTGTCGCCGGTCAGGACCTTGACCGCCACGCCTTTGGCCTCGAGCGTGGCGACGGCGCCCGCGGCACTTGCTTTGGGCGGATCGAGGAAGGCCAAAAAGCCCATCAGCACCATGTCGCACTCGTCGGCGATGCCAAACTCGCCCACGCAGCGCGGATCGGTCTTCTGCGCCACGGCAATCACGCGCAGGCCCTCGGCGTTAAGATTGGCGACCTGCTTGCGAATCTGGGCGAGCTTGTCTTCGGCGAGCGGCCGGGCGATACCGTTGACCTCGACAAAAGAGCAGATCTCGAGCATTTCCTCGGCAGCTCCCTTGGTAACCATCTGGGTTTTGCCTTGGGCGTCGGAGACAACTACGCTCAGGCGACGGCGCGAGAAATCGAAGGGAACCTCGTCGACCTTGGTGTAGCGGTCGCGCAGGCTCTGGCCCAGCATGGAATCGGGTGCGACGGTCGAGGGTGTCACATCGGCACGGTCGATTACGGCCAGGTCGATAAGATTTTTGAGGCCGGTCTGGAAGAAGCTGTTCAAAAACGCATGGCGCAGCACGCGTGCGTCCTCGTTGCCGTCGGTGTTGAGGTAGCGCTCGAGTACGATGCGGTCTTCGGTGAGGGTGCCGGTCTTGTCGCAGCACAGGACGTCCATGGCGCCCAGGTTTTGAATCGCCGGCAGCTCCTTGACGATAACCTGGCGACGGGCGAGGTCCTTGGCGCCCTGCGACAGACTCGTGGTCACGATGACGGGGAGCATCTGCGGCGTGATGCCCACGGCCACGCTCGTGGCGAACAGCAGCGCGTCGATGACGTTGCCCTTGGTCGCGGCATTGATGGCAAAGACGGCCGGCGCCATAACGAGCATGAGGCGTACGAGCAACATGGAGACGCTGGAGACGCCGCGGTCAAACGCGCTCTTCTCGCCACGCCCGTTGAGCATCTTGGCGATGCCGCCCAGGTAGGTGTCCGAGCCGGTGGCAACGACAAGCGCCATGGCGGTGCCGTTTTGCACGGAGGTGCCGGTAAAGACGATGTTCTTGCAGGCAGAGAGCGGCAGTGCGGAGCCGTCGGCACCCTCGACGATAGTGACGGCGGCGGTCTTCTCGACGGCCTCGCTCTCGCCGGTGAGCGCGGACTCGATCACAAACAGATCGCGCGCGGTGATGATACGGGCATCTGCCGGAACCATATCGCCGGCAGAGAGGCGGATCACATCGCCGGGGACGAGCTCGTCGAAGGGGATCTCGATGCGCTCGCCGTCGCGCAGGGCGGTGCAAGTGTTGGAGACCAGGTCCTTGAGGGCCTCTGCCGCATTGCCGCTGCGGGCTTCCTGGATAAACTTCATGCCGCCCGATACCAGCAGCATGATGCCGATGACGATGACCGTGGAGGGGTCGCGCTGCGGCTCGGGCACGGCGAGCACGTCGATGTAGAGCGAGACCAGCGCAAGCGCGGCGAGGATGCCGGCGAAGGGATCGATGAAGGCGTCGGCGATGCGGCGGGCGAGCGTCTTGGTCGGTGCCTCGATGGTGTTGGGGCCGGAGGCGTACAGGCGCTCGGTTGCCTGCTCGGCGGTGAGGCCGTTTGCCGTGGCGTCAAGCAGTACGAGAGCGTCATCGGCACTATGGGTGGTGGCGAATATGGTGTTCTTGGACAGGCCGGTGTGAGCGGCAGGGCGTGCCGTGCGGCGGCGCTTGGAGATGGCTTCGAGAACCGTGGCGGTTTTGAGCATCAGCATAGGGTCCTCCTTGTTGAAGGGAGTTAGCGTACGTGTCGTATTGAATTGCAAAAAACCTAGATGTCGCTCACGTCATGCTCGCGAACCACCACAAAGGGGACAGGCACCTTTGTGGGGGGGGTTGACGATCTGCCGGTGGCGTTTATGCGTGCGCGGAGTCCTCGCGGCGTGCCGAGGGCGACATGCAGGTTTTTCGACTAGGACTGCCTTCCATGGCACACCTCCTTAAGGCCGGGCGCAGCGCGCTTTGGGTATCTCGTACCCCTTTTTAATCCGCCCGTATTCTTGATGAGGGGGTTTGACATGTCAACCCCATTGTTCGGAAAACCATTCCCTCTGACAAAGCCTTTACAGAATGCCGTGGCCCCAAAGCGCGCCCGCATCTACGCTTCGCCTGCGCTAAACTGGAAGGCACGTACGCGATTACGAGAGGAGCCCGCATGGAGGCTTACAAGCAAGAGTTCATCAAGTTTATGGTCGAGTCCGACGTCCTTAAGTTCGGCAGCTTTACGCTCAAGAGCGGCCGTCAGTCCCCGTTCTTTATGAACGCCGGTGCTTACGTGACGGGCTACCAGCTCAAGAAGCTGGGCGAGTATTACGCCCAGGCCATCCACGATAACTTTGGCGACGACTTTGACGTGCTGTTTGGGCCGGCCTACAAGGGCATTCCCCTGGCCGTCGTGACCGCGATTGCCTACCACGAGCTGTACGGCAAGGAGGTCAAGTACTGCTGCGACCGCAAGGAGGCCAAGGACCACGGTGCCGATAAGGGCAACCTGCTGGGTTATGAGCCCCAGGACGGCGACCGCGTGGTCATGGTCGAGGACGTCACCACCAGCGGCAAGTCCATCGACGAGACCTATCCCAAGGTTAAGGCTGCTGCCGACGTCGAAATCAAGGGCCTCATCGTGTCCCTCAACCGCATGGAGGTCGGCAAGGGCGGCGTGACCACCGCGCAGAAGGAGATCGAGGCAAAGTACGGTTTCCCCGTCGCGAGCATCGTTTCCATGGCCGAGGTCGTCGAGACCCTCTACAACCACGAGATCGACGGCAAGGTCGTCATCGATGACGAGCTCAAGGCCGCCATCGACGCCTACTACGAGCAGTACGGAGCCCGAGAGTAGTTACGGCGTTTTACCAAACGCCGTAACCGGCCGACGCCGCGCGCCGCCCAGGGCGACAATTTGCCATTCAAAAGGCGAGGCATGACCAGAAGGTCAATGCCTCGCCTTTTTCATGCCAACTTGTTCGCCCTGGACGTCGCTCGCTGTCCGTCCTCTACCTGCGACGTTGTCTTACTCCGGATGGGTAGTCATTGGGGACGTTCTTAAATGGCTAGTCACCGGGGACGTTCTTGTTTGACTAGTCGTTTAAGAACGTCCCCAATGACTACTTGCTCTCGTTAGATAAGCGTCCGAGAACCACGCTCGTCGCTACTTAAGCCCCGGGAGGCGGGTGTAGGGGAACGAGCGCTCCAGGAATTCGGAGCAGCGGGCGTAGTCTTTGGCGAAGTAGCTGCTGTAGAGCGAATCGAGCACGTATTGCACGGCGATGTGGCTTACGAACTGCGTGATGCGATGCGTCATGCTCTCGTGGTCACTCACCGTAAGGTAGGCGGCAAAGCCGGGGTGAATGCGAGCGCAATAAGGCGTGCCGATGACGATGACCGGGACATGCCGGCTGCTGAGGATCGGCAAGATGTCCTTGAGGTTGGGGGCAAGGCCGCTGTAGGAGATGACGATTGCCGCATGGTCGGGACCCGAGGCGGGGGCCGTTCGCACCTGGGCCTCGACACCGTTGTGGCACGTTGCGCTTTTACCGGCGGAGAGCAGGCGATCGCGGAACATTCCCGCTGGATAGAGGTTGTGCGAGCCCGTGTAGATGTCGACCTGTCGGACGTTCGCGATGAGCTTGGCGGCGTGGTCAAGCTGCGTGGGGTCGAGCAGCTCCTGCATTTCGGCCAGCGTGGTCTGGTAGAGCCCCTCCATGCGCTCCATAACCTGCGCAGGCGATACTCAGCTTATCGACCCGCGATGCAAAGGAGATACCCATCCCACGAGCACTACCGGGAAGGGCTCTCGATTCGAGCCTTCACCTTAGCAATTTGATCATTTGGCACTATAATCACCATAGGCATGCGCATAACGTTGCGCTTAATCAAGAGGAGAAAACGTATGGGTCTGTTTGACATGTTTAAGAAGAAGGCTGAGCCTGCCGCTGCTGCAGCTCCCGCTTCCATCTCTGCTTCTGCCGGCGCCGACGTGCTGTGCTCGCCCGTCAAGGGCAAGGTCATCAAGATGGCCGACGTGCCCGATCCCGTCTTTGGTGGTGAGGTCCTGGGCAAGGGCTGCGCCGTGTGGCCCGAGGACGATCTGGTCTACGCTCCCTGCGACGGCAAGGTGACCGTCACCATGGGTCACGCCGTGGGCCTGCAGTCCGATAGCGGCATCGAGGTTCTGGTGCACGTTGGTGTCGATACCGTCAACATGAACGGCGACGGCTTCGAGGGCTTCGTCAAGGCTGACGATGTCGTGAAGGCCGGCCAGCCCTTGCTCAAGATCGACCGCGCCAAGATCGCTGCTGCCGGCTACAAGGACTGCGTCGTCGTGGCTGTGTCCAACACCGCCGAGTTCGCCGACGTCGAGCTTACCGTCGAGGCCGAGTCTGCCGTCGCTGCTGGTGACGCCATCGTTAAGGTCGTCCGCAAGTAGACTGCGACATCCAAAGGATGTGCAAGGGTGGTCGAATTGTTCGACCACCCTTTTTTATTACAATGCGGCGGAACGTTTTATTGCGCGTTGGGCGGACCGGTAAACCGTTCGGACGTTAAATCGAGCCGACTGCGCCTTTGCTTTGCCGGGGGTGTTCGTTAGCGGCTAGTATGGCCTTATTGTTACGACGTGCACCGCGTCGGGAAGCGCGGTGCCGCTTGTTGGGAGGAATGTCATGAAGAAGAAGCTGCTGCTTGCGCCCCTGATGGCTGTTCTGGTCGCGTGCGTGGTTGTGCTTTCCGGCTGCGGAGGTCCTTCGGTTGAGGAGCTTATCACCGAGGATCTTACGACGCAGTTTGACGAGGTCAAGAATGGTGGCGACGACTTCCTCGCCGGCCTGGAAGAGGCCTCGGGCGACGAGTTCGAGCAGCTGGGCATCGATCCCAAGGAGTACGCCAAGAGCTATCTCGAGGGCTTTGACTACAAGATCGGCGACGTGACGGTCGATGAGGACAAGGGCACCGCAACTGCCGAGGTCACCATTACCTGCAAGTCCATGAACCAGATCGTTGAGGATTTTGCCACCCAGTACCAGGAGAAGGTCGCCGCGCTCGATTCGATGCCTTCCGATGACGAGCTGTACAAGATGGCCGGTCAGGTTATGGTCGATGTGACCAAGGCTGCTAAGACCAAGGACACCAAGGTCACCTTCAAGTACTCCTGCAATGACGACGGCGAGTGGTCTGCTGACGATTCCGCAACCAACGAGATGATGAATGCCATGATGAGCTAGGGGAGTTACGCGGTTCTACGAACCGCGTAACCAGTTGACGCTGCAAACGCCCCTAAGCGGCAATCTGACGTTCAATTTCAAGGGCGCGACCAGAAGGTCAGCGCCCTTT
>URZN01000037.1 GCA_900552345.1 uncultured Collinsella sp.
GTTTAAGAGCGCCGAGGCGCTGGAAAACCTGCGCAGCGTGGGCACCGTGGTGCTTGATAAGACGGGCACGGTCACCCGCGGCAAGCCTGCCGTGACCGATATCGTGGTAGCCACGCGCGCCGACGGCTCGCCCACCCTGAGCGAAAAGGCGCTGCTCAAGCTTGCCGCCGCACTAGAGCGCCAGAGTGAGCACCCACTGGCCGAGGCGATTATGGCCGTGTGCGAGTCGCGCGGAATCGTCGCGCGCATGGTCGAGGACTTTGCCGCCGTGCCCGGTCGCGGCGTCACGGCGCGCGAGGGGCAGAATATCATCGCGGCCGGCAACGTGCGTCTGATGAACGAGCTGGGCGCGGAGGTGCTCGCCGGTCTTGCCGAGCAGTTCGCTGCCGAAGGCAAAACGCCGCTGTTCTTTGCCAAGAACGGCGAACTCGTTGGTACCATCGCCGTGGCTGACGAGGTCAAAGAAACGAGTGCCGAGGCCGTTACCGCGCTCCGCAAGCTCGGCGTCGACGTGTGTATGCTCACCGGCGACAACCGTGTGACGGCCGAGGCCATCGCCCGCCGCGTGGGGCTGAGCAGCGAACAGGTCATCGCCGACGTCCTGCCCGCCGACAAGGAACGTCACGTGCGCGAACTGCAGGATGCGGGCGGCAAGGTCGCCATGGTGGGCGACGGCATCAACGACTCCCCCGCCCTGGCGCGCGCCGACGTGGGCCTTGCTATCGGCACCGGCGCCGACATCGCCAAGGAGGGAGCCGACGTGGTACTCATGCGCAGCGACCTCATGGACGTCGCCCGCGCCATCGAGCTTTCGCGCGCCACGATCCGCAACATCAAGCAGGACCTGTTCTGGGCGTTGTTCTACAACGGCATCGGCATTCCGCTGGCGGCGGGCGTGTTCTTCCCGCTCACCGGCTGGCAACTCTCGCCGATGTTTGGCGCTGCGGCCATGAGCCTCTCGAGCGTGTGCGTTGTTTCCAACGCGCTGCGCCTGCGAACCTTTAAGCCTAAAGTGGCAAAATAGGCTCACCATTACGTCCATTTAGAACGGGTTTTCCAGGTGCCCGAGATTGACCTGAAAGAGGAGCGACGCGTACTTTGGTACGCGAGCGACGGCTTGAAGGTCAAGGTCGGGTGCCTGGGAAAGCCGACATAACAGAGAGGAATACCCATGCGTTACACAATCAAGACTTCCGGCCTTATGTGCGGCCACTGCGACGCCACTGTCGAGACGGCGCTGCTCAACGTGGCAGGCGTGACCGATGCCGACGCCGATCACGAGACCCAGACCGTCCAGGTAGAGTGCGCCGACACCGTGACCGCCGAGCAGCTCGCCGCCGCCGTCGAGGGCGCCGGCGAGAAGTTCCACGCCCTGTCCGTGACCGCCGCGTAGCAGCTGCGCACCAACAGACACCGCTGCCCAACCAGCCCCTCAGAAGTTGCGGTGAAATAGTTCCGGTTTAAACGCTTTAAGCCTTCAATCAGGAACTATTTCACCGCAACTGACGGGGGCATTTGAAGGATTGACCAGAAACGAGGACCCGCCATGATGGCAGACCATAAATCGGTGACCCGCATGCTCAAGACGGCGCGCGGACAAATCGACGGCATCCTGCGGATGGTGGAGGAGGACCGTTACTGCGTCGACATCTCCACGCAGCTCATGGCCACGCAGGCGCTCATCGCCCGCATCAACGCCGATGTGTTGAAGGCACACATCGAGGGCTGCGTCGCCTCGGCCATCGAATCGGGCGACGAGGAGCTCAAAGCCGCCAAGCTCGCCGAGATCGAACGCGTCGTCGACAAGCTCGCCAAGTAATTGGTGCAGGGGGGGACAGGTACGTTTGCACCACCTTGGTGCAGATTAACCTGTCCCCAATGCACCAAAAGGGGTATAAAGGCGTGCAGCATATCGAACGAAAGGCAATTCGCATGAATGACTTTATGAAGGGTCGCAACGGCGCCGACGAACTCACCGTCGTGTTGGGCTTCGCAGGCATTATCATCGCGATGATCGGATCGATGGCCCGTATTCAGTGGCTCAGCTGGATCGCCATCGCCGTTATCGCGCTCGGCGTGCTGCGCGGCCTGTCCAAAAACATCGACGCGCGCCGCAAGGAGAACAATGCCTTTGTCACGGCGACCGCAAACGTCCCCGGCCTAGGCAAGTTCGTCGCCAGCTTGGGCGGCGGGACTGCAGCTGCCAACGCCTCGCGCACGGCCGGCACCAGCAAGGAAGACTTTGAGCGTGCCAAGCGCACGGCCAAGAAGATGTGGAAGGGCCGCAAGACCACGGCCTACCTCAAGTGCCCCAACTGCGGCCAGATGCTGTCCGTCCCCAAGGGCAAGGGCAAGATCCGCGTCACCTGCCCCAAGTGCCACGCCAAGATGGAAACCCGCTCCTAGCCGCTACACCATAGGACAAAATAAAAGCCGAGGCCTCGTGTTGAGACCTCGGCTTTTTGCATGGGTCGACATCATCCGATGAAGCTGTCGCCCCGTCGCGCCAGTGCCTAAGCTACGCCGTCGCGGGCAAGCTCCTCTGCCAGAGCTTCTGCCGGCATGGCCATAATCGCGTCGAGCTCGGTGTCAACCTCGGAGATGCGCTTCACATTCAGCTTGCGCACCAAGTCACCGCGGCACATCACGTGCATCGGCTCACGCAGAGCGCACAGGTCATCGAGCGGGTTCTCGCGCGTCACCAAAATGTCGGCTGCCTTGCCGCACTCGATCGTACCGGTCTCACCGCCCAGGCCCAGTAGCTCAGCATTGACCTGCGTGGCCGTGTGCAGTGCAAAGGCATTGCTCACTTTGACGTACTTGGCAAAGTAGGCCACCTCGCGCCACATGTCGTACTGCGTCACGAACGGGCAGCTCGAGTCCGTGCCCAGGCCTACCTTGATACCGGCTTCTAGCGCCGCACGAGCACTCTCGATAATGCCCGAGCACACGATGTCGCCGTTCTTCTTTTGCGTATCGGTCGAATGGGTCTTTTCCGGATCGAGCAGTACAAACGGCAGTGCGGGGCTGATCGTGCAGGTCACGCTTGGCGCGCGTCCCTCGAGCTGTGTTCCCGCAGCGCCGCGGTACAGCTCCAGGATCTCGGGGGTCATCGGAGCGCCATGCTCGATTGTGTCGACGCCGGCCTGAAGCGCGGCCTTCACACCTTCGGCGCTCTCGACATGGGCCATGACCGGCAGGCCAACCTCGTGCGCCGCCTTGCACGCCGCGGCGGCAACCTCAACCGGCATGCGCAGCACGCCCGGCTCGCCTACTTCGGTCGCATCGAAAACGCCGCCCGTCACGAACAGCTTGATGACGTCGGCACCGCGCGCATACAGGTCGCGCACCTGCTGGGCTGCCTCTGCGGGAGTATTGGCCACCTGCGCAAAGAGGCCTGCACCGTGGCCACCCGGCACCGTGACACCCGTTCCCGGTGCCACCAGACGTGGACCCTGATACTTGCCAGCGTCGATGGCGTTGCGCACGGCAATATCGGCAAACAGCGGGTCGCCCGCTCCGCGCACCGTGGTCACGCCGCTTGCCAGCTGCTGCTGAGCGCTGCCCTTGAGGATATGGCGCACGATGGCGCGGCCCACGGGATTGTCGAGCTTCTTCATCAGCGCGCCGGCATCTCCCGCCTAGACCGGTTTGCCCGAACCGCACAGATGCACGTGCATATTGATGAGACCCGGCATGAGATACGCACCTGCCAGGTCGATGACCTCGGCACCCGCCGGAGCTTGGGCCACGGCGCTCGGTCCCATCCAGGTAATGACACCGCGCTCGACGGCCACGGCCATATCGGGCTGCGGCTCCATATGCTCCGAGCCATCCAGAACGGTCGCATTGATAAACAACGTGGGACGATCGGCAGTCGCCATATCGAGCTCCTCCCTCACGATTAACTTGGACATTTGTCCATTATTACCCAGCGCGGAAGGATTGCTGCGGACATATCGGTTAACGGAGGGACGAGAGAGATGTGAGGGCAAACGGAGACAGCGCGGCGATGTTCCGGTCGTTCCAGCAAAACGTCTTGATTTGTAACAGGTAGACCGTCTTTAACCTTCCAAGTGTTACAGATCGAGATTTTTCGGTACCGCGTCCAACCTTTGTCTCAATCTGTAACATGTAGACCGGTTTTTGGCCGTTAGATGTTACAGATCGAGATATTCTCCAGCCCCGTCGCCAAACGTCTAAATCTGTAACAAGTAGACAGGTTTTCGGCCTCTAGATGTTACAGATTGAGATCTTTTAGCGGCAGCCAACCTTCTGTCTCGATCTGTAACAGTTACGAGGCCAAACGGCCCCTTGTTGTTACAGATCGAGACAAACTCGGTAGGAACAACCACACCCGTGTCAGCCGCACCCCTCAGTGCCCACACCACTGGCGTCTCCATTCCTCAGCCAAATCGGCCCGTCGCGGAATACCCGCCAGCCTCATCTTCTCAACCAGCTTCCCCGGATTCTTGAGCTCATCAAACGTAAACCGAAGCACCTTGTGCCCGAGCATTGTCAGATGGGACTCCCGTTGACGTTCTGCCACGAATGGGTCGATCGACTCCCGATCCTCGTCGTTCTGCAAGGTATACTTCCCCTTTCCGTCCAGCTCGCCAATCACGCACGTTCCGTCCTCGAGCCTCCAAAAATAATCAACGCGAAACACTTGGCTCGGATTGAGCGGATCACGAAACTCCACCTGCAGCTCTGGCACCGGGAACCCGTATGCAATAAAGAACGCTCGGAACCGAGACTCGCCACCGTTTTCGGACAGCCCGTCCGCATACGACGCGATCACCTTCGCCCTGCGATACCCTCGCTTGCCCTCGCAATCGGAGCGGAGACACTCGCTCATGTCATCGCGCGATACGCCCTTTGCTCGCAACGCAGAATCGGCAATCGCCAAGCCATACGAAAACGGCGCGCGCAACAGGCAATCCTCTACCGTGCGCCAAAACGGCGTCACCCGCACGCCGTCGACTTGTTCAAGCGCACACGCCGCCCGCGGACGCAACAGCCGGCATCCTGCACTCAGCGGCACCGAGCAACCTGTCTTAACAAGAAATCGCGGCCCGAGCAGATCATTCGGCACCTCCAGACCCCACAAAAGTGCCGCGTCATAACCCCAGAACGCCCAGTCTGGATGAAACTCCGCAAGCCCTTTGATGGTACGCAGTGCTCGCTCCGCCGGTGTCAGTACACCCCAATCATGTTGAAAGCAGAACAAATACGGCTCGGGCTCCGCAATATCATCGGTTCCCACATGACGCCGCAGCCACATGAGCTCGGCATTGTCGTGCGTCACAAGCAGCACGCCTTGTTCAGCCGCCTTCGCGAGCCTGGCAAGCATCCTATTCCGCGCCAAGGTGTTACGTGTCGCCTGCTTGTGTTTAAGAACGGTATTAGACACTTTCATCACTACCACATCAGGGAAATGGGCCATCGCCGCCATTGCCGCCGCCGGCAAACGTCTCAATCTGTAACAGGAAGACAGTCTTTGGGCCTCTAGTTGTTACAGATCGAGATTTTCAGTCGTGCGTCCAACCTTTGTCTCTATCTGTAACAGTTAGACCGTTTTTTGGCCCCTTCCCGTTACAGATCGAGATCTTTCGGCAGGCGCCAACCTTCCGTCTCGATCTGTAACAGTTAGACGTTCTCCAGGCCCCCAAACGTTACAGATTTAGACAAACCAGCGGTGCCCAAGCATTCGTCTCGATCTGTAACAGGTAGACCGGTTTTTTGTCCCTAAACGTTACAGACCGAGACAAATAGACAGGCGGCGGCGCTGCGACAGCCCACCCCCTACTCCCACTCTTGCTCGTAAATATTGAGCGACTTCACGTACCGCCCCTGGGCGCCCATGATGTCGCGGACCAGGCGCAAAAAGAAGCTGATGCACGAGGTGTCGAAACCGTCCTCTAGGTCCTCGGGATGCACCGCGCCCGGCCCGTCGACCGCCGTGTCACTCAGGCGCGCGATGTCATACAGGTAAAGCTGCCCCGCCGTCAGCCAGACATCGTCGATGCACGCGAGTCGCACCGCAATCGCGCCATCGTTCCAGTGCTCCTTTTGCACGATATGTGGGTCGTAGACGTCAAAGCGACGGTCGGTGCGCGTGTCCTTCAGCACGACCATGCCAGTCGCGGAATCCTTGTCCAAAATGCCAAAGCGCGAGAAATACTGCGTGTCACGCACCTGCTTAAGTCGCCCGATCGAAGCAGAAGAAATTGACGCTGGCGGCTCGTCCACAAACAGCTCCAACAGCGTCTTGCCGTGGTAATAGGGGCGCTCAAACAACAGCCAATCGGTAAACGCCATGTTGTAGGCCATGATTTCGTTTTGAGAAGGTTCCTCGCAATAGCTGAGCCACGGATCGACGATAATCTCGAACTGCTCGCGCGCCGGCTCCAGGAATTGAAACTTCCGCAGCATCCAAAAGTGAGCCATGTCGGCAATATCGTTGCCGACGGCTTCGGCCAGCTGTGCTCGGTCAAAAACTTGGTCAGTCATGGCATCCTCCTCAAACTGATGGACCTCAATTTGAGCTTACGAGGAGGGCGAGCAGCCACTGTCAGCGCGGGCAAAATAGGCCTTCGGCTGCAAACCAGATGCTAACCAAACACTTGACGGGACACTTGACCGAATGAGCACACAGTAACAAAACCGCAGGTAGACATAGACAGCCAACCCGCCCTTTTGAGCCAGATGCCCGCTACCACCACAGAAACAACAGGTGGCCACAGCTCAAGAAGTCGACAAATGAACACCCGTACGTCGACAAACGAGCAAATCACTCGCAAAGAATGTCCCCAACGACTAGACAAAAAATGACTAGTCATTGGGGACGTTCTTAAATGACTACTTTACAGCTCCAACGCCTCGGCGACTTCGGCTGTGCAGGCCAGGGCATCGGCCATGGCGTTCACAACGAGCGAGCTGCCGTTGCGGGCATCACCCGCCACATACACCGGCGCGGCATCCGCGGCGACACCCTCCGTGCGAGCCGCAAGGTGCGAGCCCTCGGCAGCCATCACCGGCAGCGGACGACCAGCGGTAGCAACAGGCACGCCGACAGCTTCGAACACACCGTGCTCGGGACCCGTAAAGCCGCAGGCGATGAGCACCAGCTGCGCCGGCACCTCATGCTCGGAGCCTGCAATGCGTTCGGGCTTGCCGGCCGACCAATCCAAATCGGCCACGCGCAGGCCCGCGGCCGCGCCCTTCTTGTCCAGCAGCACCTCGAGCGTATCCACGCCCCAAGCACGCATCTCGCCACCCATCGCAGCGATAGCCTCCTGCTGGCCGTAGTCGGTCTTCTTAACGTTGGGCCACTGCGGCCAAGGGTTGCTCACCGCACGCTTATCGGGCGCAGCCGGCAAGAACTCAAACTGGCGCACGCTGCGCGCACCCTGGCGCACCGCGGTACCCACGCAGTCGTTGCCGGTATCGCCGCCGCCAATGACCGCAACGTCCAGGCCGCGCGCGTTCACCGCGGGCTCACCGCCATCGAGTACCGAGACGGTCGAAGCCGTCAGGTAGTCCACGGCATACACCACGCCTGGGGCATCCACATTCGTAGCCGAAAGACCGCGGGGCGCACGAGCACCGGCAGCCACCACAACGGCGTCAAAGCCATTGAGCTTGGCCGCCACCGCAGGGTTCGTAACGTCAGCACCCAGCTCAAAGACAATACCCAACTCACGCATGAGCGCCACGCGACGCTCGACCACGGACTTCTCGAGCTTCATGTTGGGAATGCCGTACATGAGCAGACCACCCGGGCGGTCGTCACGCTCAAACACCGTCACGCGGGCGCCACGACGCGCAAGCTCCCATGCCGCCACCAGACCAGCAGGACCGGAGCCCACCACGGCAACCGTGGGTGCGCCCTCCCCCGCCGGCTCAAAACGACGCGGACCGCCATTTGCCCATTCGTGGTCGCTGATCGCACGCTCGTTGTCGTGAATCGTCGTGGGCTGACCGTCGACCGAACCCAGGTTGCACGCGGCCTCGCAAAGCGCCGGGCACACGCGACTCGTAAACTCGGGCATGGGCGAGGTGAGCGACAGGCGCTCGGCAGCCTCGTCCCAGCGGCCGCGGTACACCAGCTCGTTCCACTCGGGAATCAGGTTGTGCAGGGGGCAGCCGCTCGGGCGTGCCTTGCCAAAGCTCGCACCCATCTGGCAAAACGCCACGCCGCACATCATGCAGCGGCTCGCCTGGGCGCGGCGCGCATCGTCATCGAGCTCCACGTACAGCGGATCGAAATCGCGGCTGCGCTCCTCCACGGGGCGAAGCTCGTGGGCCACGCGATCGATATCAAGAAAAGCACCGGGCTTACCCATGGCACTTACGCCTCCTTCTTGGTCGAAGCAACAGAGCTGGCAGCCACGAACGCAGCGCCCGTGACCTGTCTCTTATACACATCTCCGAGCCCACGAGACCGGAGCCTATCTCG
>URZN01000038.1 GCA_900552345.1 uncultured Collinsella sp.
ACAGGGCTTGCGCAGCTTCTTGATGGCGGCCAGGCCGATCTTGCTCCCGAGCGCGCTCTTCTTCGACTTGCCGATAGGCTGCTGGAAGATGCCGCCGGCGATGCCGAACAGGAAGAACTCGATAAGCCCGGGCACCACGGCCTCGCAGCCCTCGCGCTCGATGACGTCCACGATCTGGTTGTTGGCCGTCGGGTGGAACTTCACGAGGATCTCGCCCACCACGCCCACGCGCGGCTTGGTACCCTCGCCCACGAGCGGCATGGTGTCGAACGCACGGATGGCCTCGCGGCACAGCTTGGTGTAGTTGTGGCGGTTGAACTTGGGCGCCAGCTTGCGGGCCCGTGCCATGTACTCCTCGTAGAGCGCGTTGGCGGCACCGGGCGTGGCCTCGTACGGGCGGCAGCGATAGAGCACCTGCATCATGACGTCACCAAAGAGCACCGCGTACACGGCCTGCTTGAGCAGCGCCGGCGTAACCTTAAAGCCGGGGTTGTCCTCGCCGAGCGCCACGGCCGAAAGCGAGATCACCGGAATCTCGGGGTGGCCGCTCTCGCGCAGGGCCTTGCGGATGAGCGCGATGTAGTTGGTGGCACGGCAGCCACCGCCGGTCTGGCTGATGACCACGGCCGTCTTGGACAGGTCGTACCGACCGCTCTCGATGGCCTCCATAATCTGGCCCGTCACCAGGATCGACGGATAGCAGATGTCGTTGTTCACGTAGCGCAGGCCGGCCTCGACGGCATCGTGGTCAGTCGAGGGCAGCAGCTCCAAGTTGTAGCCAGCACCACGGAACACCTCTTTGACCAGGTCAAAGTGAATCGGCGCCATCTGCGGGCACAGGATGGTGTAGCCCTCGTCGCGCATCTGCTCGGTAAAGGGCACCTTGGGCCACGCGGTCGAAGCACTCTCGCGCTGAGCCTCGAACGTGTACTTGCGGCTCGCGAACGCGGGGGCATCCGTGGAAGGCGCCACCGGCGCGGCATCGCCCTGCTCGTAGGCCTCGCCCGCGGCCGTAGCCTCGGCCAAGCGCTCGGCCTCCTGGTCCTTGAGCGCCGCCATGAGCGAGCGGATGCGGATGCGCGCGGCACCCAGGTTGGACACCTCGTCGATCTTGAGCACGGTGTAGATCTTGCCGCTGGCTTCCAGAATCTCCTGCACCTGATCGGTGGTCAGAGCGTCCAGGCCGCAGCCGAAGGAATTGAGCTGGATCAGGTCCAGGTCGTTGCGCATCGTCACAAAACGGGCGACGGCGTACAGGCGGCTGTGGTACATCCACTGGTCGACGACGCGAATCGGACGCTCGGGCTTTACCAGATGCGCAAGCGAATCCTCGGTAAAGACCGCAAAGCCAAAGCTCGAGATAAGTTCGGGCAGGGCGTGGTTGATCTCGGGGTCGTTATGGTAGGGACGACCGGCGAGCACGATGCCGTGACCGCCATGGTCCTCGACCCACTTAAGAGCCTCCTCGCCCATGGTCTGGATATCCTCGTGGAAACGCGCATCGGCCTCAAAAGCAGCGTTGACGGCGGCATCGACCTCGGAGCGCGTGATCTTGGGACCGCGCACGCGACCGCGACCGGCTTGCGCATCGGCCACACGGTCGACGGCGAGCACCTGGTACAGACGGCGCTTAAGCTCGGTCTTATCGTGATACGGCACAAACGGATACAGGAACTCGATGTTCTGTTCGCGAATCTCGTCGATGTTGAGCGCCAGCGCTGTGGGGTAGCTCATGACGATGGGGCAGTTGTAACAGTTGCCAGCCGTCGGATCCTCCTTGCGCTCCCAGCGCACGCACGGCATCCAGATGAAGTCGACATCGCGGTCGATGAGGTTCATCACATGGCCGTGGCTCATCTTTGCCGGGTAGCACACGCTCTCGGACGGCATGGACTCGATGCCCGCCTGGTAGGTCTTTTTGCTCGACTGGTCGGACAGCTGCACGCTAAAGCCCAGGCGCGTAAAGAACGCGTGCCAGAAGGGGTAGTTCTCGTACATGTTGAGTGCGCGCGGGATACCCACGGTGCCGCGCGGGGCCTCGTCGGGACTCAGGATCTCGCGGTTAAAGAGCAGCTCGTTTTTCTTTTTGAAAAGGTTGGGGGCCTCAGTCTTCTGCTTTTTGTGGCCGGCGCCCTTCTCGCAGCGGTTGCCGGTAATGAAGCGCCTACCGCCGCCAAAGTCGTTGACGGTAAGCTGGCAGTTGTTGGAGCAGCGACCGCAGCGGACATGCTTTTGCGTCACGGTGAGGTGCGCGATGTCCTCGGCAGAAAGGATGGTCGAGATGCCGTCGGCGCCGGCGCGATCGCGGGCGAGCAAGGCCGCACCGTAGGCGCCCATGCAGCCGGCGATGTCGGGACGCACGGCATGAACGCCGGTGAGCTGCTCAAACGCGCGCAGCGTAGCATCGGACATAAAGGTACCGCCCTGAACGATTACCTGGCTGCCGATCTCCTTGGGATCGCGCAGCTTAATGACCTTGAACAGGGCGTTCTTGATGACGGAATAGGACAGGCCGGCCGCGATGTCGCCCACCGTGGCGCCTTCCTTTTGCGCCTGCTTGACGCGCGAGTTCATAAAGACCGTGCAGCGGCTGCCCAGGTCGACGGGGGCCTTAGCATGGATGGCGGCGTCGGCGAACGCGCGCACGTCCATGTTCATAGAGACGGCGAAGCTCTCGATAAAGCTACCGCAACCCGACGAGCAGGCCTCGTTGAGCATGATGTGCTCGATAACGCCGTCCTTGACGCGCAGGCACTTCATGTCCTGGCCGCCGATGTCCAGGATAAACTCGACGCCGGGCAGGAATGCCTTGGCGCCGCGCAGGTGCGCGACGGTCTCGATCTCGCCGGAATCGGCCTTGAGGGCCTCGATGAGCAGTGCCTCGCCGTAGCCCGTGGTAGTCACGTGGCCGATGGTGCAGCCGGCGGGGATGTGGTTGTAGAAATCGGCCATGATGACCTTGGCCGTACCCAGGATGTCGCCGTTGTTGTTGCCGTACCAGGTGTGCAGCAGCTGACCGTCCTCGCCCACGAGCGCGGCCTTCATGGTGGTGGAGCCGGCGTCGATGCCGATGAACACGCGGCCGGTGTAGCCGTCGAGCTTGCCCTTGGGGACGACCTCGGTGTCGTGGCGGGTTTTGAACTCGGCAAAGTCCTCGTCGGTGGCAAAGAGCGGATCCAGGCGCTCGACCTCGGCACCCTGCGTGTCACCCAGGGCATCGATGGCCTCGATGAGCTGCGGGAAAGTGCTGAGCTTATTGGACTCGTGCGCCATGGCAGCGCCGCTCGCCACAAACAGGTGGGCGTTTTGGGGCACAATGCGGTGCTCCTCGTCCAGGTTGAGCGTGAGGTAGAAGCGGTGGCGCAGCTCGGAGAGGTACTGCAGCGGGCCGCCCAGGAAGGCAACGTTGCCGCGGATGGGACGGCCACACGCCAGGCCCGAAATGGTCTGGGTCACGACAGCCTGGAAAATGGAGGCGGCCACGTCCTCGGGGCGGGCGCCCTCGTTGAGCAGCGGCTGGACGTCGGTCTTGGCAAAAACGCCGCAGCGGCTGGCAATGGGATAGATGGTGGTGGCGTTGGCCGCGAGCTTGTTGAGGCCACTGGCATCGGTGTGCAGCAGGGTTGCCATCTGATCGATGAAGGCGCCCGTGCCGCCGGCGCAGGTGCCGTTCATGCGCTGCTCGATGCCGTTGTCGAAGTAGATGATCTTGGCGTCCTCGCCGCCCAGCTCGATGGCGACATCGGTGGCCGGGATAAGGGTCTCGACAGCGCGTTTGCTGGCGATGACCTCCTGGACAAACTCCAGGTCGAGCCACTGGGACAGCAGCAGGCCGCCCGAGCCGGTAATGGCGCAGGTCATCTGGGCCGTCGGCAGCACGGTCGCAGCGCCCTCGAACAGGTCGCGGGCGCAGGCGCGAACGTCGGTGTGGTGGCGCTGGTACTTAGCGTAGACGATCTGGTTGTCGTCGTTGAGCACGGCAAGCTTAACGGTGGTGGAGCCCACGTCGATGCCCAGGTGTAGGTTGCCGCGGGCGTTCTCGGGGTTGAAGATCGCGCCTTCGGGGGCGTGGACGGCGGCTACGGGCTCGGTAGCGGTGGCGGGATCGCTAGCGACGGACGTCTTTCCTGCCGCGTTCTTGGCATCGGCAACTGCCTCAGCAACTTTCTCGGCAGCAGCGGTCGCGGCCTTCTGCGCGGCGTCCGCCACGGCGGGCGCGGCCTCGCGCGCGGCAGCGACCATGCGGTCCTTGATGCCCTCGACGAGTTTGCTCATTGTCTCTCCTCTTAGTTGTTGGACTCGACGGTTGCGGCGGTGTCGGCCGCGTCCTCGAGCTGTAGGTTCAATAGCTTCATGCCGTATTCCGGCACGTTGATATCGATGGGTTGGCCGTACAGGTCACCAGGGCGCACAAAAGCGAGCACCGTCATAATGCGTGCCATGGCCTCGGGCGATTCGGTAAGCCCGCGCTCAAACCAGCGCTGAATCATGCCGACCTCGGCACTCACGACGTAGGTGACGTAGTAGTCAAAGAACGTGCCCAGCGCCAGGCCCAAAATGCCCGTCTGCGCACGCGGCACCACAGCCTCACGAGCGGTGTCGATGATCCTTTTAATGAAGGCCTGGTCGCCGCCCGGACCCAACAGCGCACCGATTAAGTCGCGGTTGGCCGCAAGATAACGCAGCAGCTCAACCGAACCGGGCGCTGGCTCGAGCTCATCGATGTTGTGATAGAGATCGGACAGCTGAGCTGCGGTGATGAGCTCAATGCGCTCACGGATCTCGGCCAGCAAGCCGTCCTCGATTTGATTGATAAAGTCGGGAATATCGCGATAGTGCGAATAGAACGTGCGGCGCGTAAGGCCAGCGCGTTCGGTGAGCGACGCGACATTAATGCGTGAAAGGTCGCCGCTTTCGGCAAGCTCGCTGGCAAGTGCCTGGCGAAGGGCACGCTGCGAGCGAAGGGACCGGCGATCGCATTTCTCGAGCTGGGACAAGCGTCCTCCTTGTTACTCAACCTGTGCGCTATTGCACAGTGCGAGTATTATTGCACACCGTGTGCATCAACACGTAAAGGCAATATTTTGGATGTGACAAAGGGACTGTCCCTTTGTCACATTATTCGATGACAGTGCGGGAGTTTTGCTTGCGCATGGTGGCGAGCATGTGTTTGGGGACGGCGTGGACCATGCAGCTGCCGATGGTCGCGCTCGCGGCGGCCTTAGCTGCATCGCTTGCGTTTTTGGTCGCGTAGCTGTGGCGGAAACGTTTGAGCATGGCAATGTCGTTGCCGCCGTCGCCGTAAACCGCGACCTCGTCCTCGGCAATACCGTAGTAGCCCGCCAGCCAAGCCACACTCTCGCCCTTGTTGCACGCCACGTCCGTGATCTCAAACATCACCGGATCAAACGGCGCGTTGACCACACGGTCCGAGCGCTCAGCCAAATATGCCTTAAGGTCGCACTCCAGCTCGGGCGAGGTCACGCGGCAGTTGATCTTGCAAACATCGTGGCGCAAGATGTCGCCGATCGACTGATCGAAATACTGCTCCTCGTGATAGCCGCCACGCGCGCGCATGCCGCGCATCACGATGCGCTTGATAGGGCTGTCCTTCTTAAAACCCGCCTGGTGCATCTCGAACGAACCGCTCGAGAACATGCCATCGGGCGTGGAGCAGTCGAAGCAAATGTCCGGGAACGCCTTGAGCAGCTCCTCGGTAATCTGCGGGTCGATGGTCCAGGTCTTGAGCACCTCGCCATGGCTGTCGCGCACGATTGATCCATTGGAGCAGCAGGCGTCAAGCGCCAGGCCCGTAAAGCCATGCTCGCCGATTGGCAACGTCGAGCGCCCGGTCGCGGGAACCACGTGGAGTCCCGCCTCAGTCAGCTCGCGAATGGCACGGCGGATGGTCCCATCCGCCTCGTGCAGGGTGTTCAGCAGCGTTCCGTCTAAGTCGCTCGCAAACATCTTGATCATGGGCATGCCTCTCCTTCGTCTGCACGATATTGTAGACGAGAACGGGCGCACCCCAAGAGAGGCACGCCCGTCGGGCGAAAGATTGTCCTACACCGCGGCGGGGCCGTGTTCGCCGGTGCGAATGCGGATAACCTCCTCGACCGGCTCGACCCAAATCTTGCCGTCTCCAACGGCACCGGTGCGAGCAGCGTTGCAGACGATGTCGACAATGCCATCGACGTGCTCATCGGCGCAAATGAGCGTGAACTGCACCTTAGGGATCGTGTTGACAAGCAACTCGTTGCCGCGCACGTATTCCTTCCAGCCATGCTGTGCGCCGCAACCCTGCACCTGGTTGATAGTCATACCGCGAACATCAGCAGCAAACAGCGCGTCTTTAAGAACCTCAAGCTTCTCGGCACGAACAATCGCCGTAATCTTTTTCATAATGAATTCCTGTCTTTATCAAATAAGTGAATTGCCATTCAATGACGCGGGTTTCCCAGGTGCCGCAGATTGGGTTGAAAGAGGAGCGCCGCGTACTTTTGTACGCAAGCGACGGTTTGAAACCCAAGGTGCGGTGCCTGGGGAAGCCGTTAGTCAAGTCCGGAGAAAGAAGGATACGCGCTCTCGCCGTGCTGACTCGCATCCAGGCCCAACGCCTCGTCGGCCTCGTCCACGCGCAGGCTGCCATGGAACAGTGCCTTGACTACCGCCGCGATCACCAAGTCGAGCACCAGCACAATAACGACCGTCACCACAATGCCCAAAATCTGCGAGACGAGCAGCGACACGTCGCCCGTGTAGAACAGGCCACCCTTACCGGTCCACGAAAGCTCCGGCACGCAGAACAGGCCCGTGAGCACGCCGCCCAAGATGCCGCCGATACCGTGACAACCGAACGCGTCGAGCGCATCGTCGTAGCCAAACCTGGTCTTAAGATGGCTGATGGCCAGGTAGCAGACAGGCGATACGACCAGGCCCATAACCAGCGCTGCCCACGGCTCGACAAAGCCCGCGCCCGGCGTGACCACCACAAGGCCCGCAACCAGACCGGTGCTGGCACCCACCAGCGTGGGGCGACCGGTGTACACGCGCTCGACGGCAAGCCACGAGACCATGCCCGCCGCGCTGGCCGTCACGGTGTTGAGGATGGCGAGCGCCGCCACGGCGTCGGCCTTAAACTCGCTGCCGCCGTTAAAGCCAAACCAGCCAAACCAAAGCAGGCCGGCGCCCAGCGCCACAAACGGCACGTTATGCGGACGGTAGCTCACCATGCCAAAGCCGCGACGACGGCCGAGCATTAAGCAGAGAATCAGGCCCGTAAGACCGGACGAAATGTGCACTACGTCGCCGCCGGCAAAGTCGAGCGCGCCGATGATATCGCCGATAAAGGAGCCCTCGCCGCCCCAAACCATGTGGGCAAGCGGCGCATAGACCACGAGCAGCCAAATGCCCAGGAAGGCCATCATGGCACCAAACTTAACGCGGCCGGCCAGGCTGCCCGTGACGATAGCAGCCGTGATCATGGCAAATGCCATCTGGAAGGCGATGTTGATGATTTGAGGGTAGACGGCACCGTCCGCAGCATCGCCCTCGGCCGCCTGCAGCACCTGGTTGAGCACCGGCAGGCACAGCAGCTGGTCAAGGCCTCCAATAAACGGGCTGGAACCGTCGCCGCCGTAGGCCAGCGACCAGCCGGCAACAATCCACAGCACGCCAACCAGGCCAATGGCGCCAAAGCACATAAACATGGTGTTGATGACATTTTTGCGCCTGGACAGGCCACCATAGAAAAACGCCAGGCCCGGTGTCATTAAAAACACGAGCATGGTGCAGATGAGCATAAACGTTGTCGATCCCGTATCGTACATTCGCTCCCCCTTAGTCGCATGAACGTTGTCGGCGCCCATAATGCGGCCGAGGGGCAACTGGTGTAGACCAGATACGGCGTTGTTAAACGCTGCGTTGTCGAATGGAAACGGCATCGCAATCTTGGAAACGGCGCGGCAACGGACGCGAAACGAAGGGGAAACGCATAAATCAAGAGGCCATCTATGCCCGCATTTCAAATCAGCTATATGCAGAGGCAAGGCAGTCCCAAGGCAGACTCCGCATCAGATTCGACCGTGATTCCCCTAGGGGAAACACGGCTAGGAGCTCTTTAGCGTGTTTTCCCTAAGGGAATCACAGCCGGCGGCGGCAGTAGCGTGTTTTCCCTAGGGGAATCACGATTGGGCAGAGTGATAAGGTGACTTTCCTAGGAAACACGCACTTGCAAGGCGCCTCTACGACTCCAGCTCTTAGCGCCGAAACAGCTCGCGGGCTCGGTCGCGGAGGTCGGTAGCTCGGATGATGCCTTCGTAGCGGTTGATGCGCAAGCGCGGAAAGGCATTGAAGAAGCGCAGGTCGCGACGGCTGAGCGACACACTCGGC
>URZN01000039.1 GCA_900552345.1 uncultured Collinsella sp.
GAGATAGGCTCCGGTCTCGTGGGCTCGGAGATGTGTATAAGAGACAGGTGCGGAAGGTGACGTTGGCGATGGAGCGGCTGTCGGCCTGCGTTGTGCCATGGAACAGCTCGCTGTGCTCGAGCAGGTCGTAGAGCAGGTTGGCCTTGGCCCAGTTGCGCTCGGCCAAGGCGGCAAGTCCGCCGGTCTGCTCAACCCAACGGAACACCTTGCCGCACACGTAGATGCCAAAGGTGTTGGGCGTGTTGAGCATGGAGCCCTTGGCGACCTGGGTCTTGAGGTCCAGGTACTGCGGCGTCTGCGCAAAGGCGGGGCTTTCGGCGATAAGGTCGTCGCGCACGATGACCACGGTCACGCCTGCGGCGCCGGCGTTTTTCTGCGCGCCGGCGTAAATGAGCCCGTAGCGCTCAGCGTCGAGCGGCTGTGACAAAAAGCAGCTCGAGACATCGGCGACCAGCGGCACATCGCCGCAGTTGGGCAGCTCGTGGTACATGGTGCCAAAGATAGTGTTGTTCTGGCAGATGTAGACGTAGTCGAGCCCGTCGCCCGCGGCCTCGGCGGCAATGCGCGCGTTGACGTCGGCCATGTCTGGGATGCGGTCGAAATTGGTGTCCTCGGAGCTCGCGAGCAGCACGGCCTCGCCGTACTTGGCGGCCTCCTTGTACGCCTTGTTGGCAAAGTTGCCGGTCACGACGTAGCCGGCGCGGCCGCGGCGCATGAGGTTCATGGGGATGCCCGCAAACTGCAGCGTGGCGCCGCCCTGCAAAAACAGGACACGGTAGTTGTCGGGGATGCTCAGCAGGCGGCGCAGGGTTGCCTCGACGTCGTCGATGATCTGCTGGTACATGCTAGATCGATGGCTCATCTCGAGCACGGACATGCCGCAACCGCGGTAGTCCATCATCTCGTCGGCGATCTCGGCGAGCACGCTTGTGGGCAGTGCGGCCGGGCCAGCTGAGAAGTTGTGCACACGTGCCATCTTCTAGTTCCCCTCGTAGTCGTTTGAGCGTTCGGGATACTTTAGCACAGTGGAGCGCCGGGCGCGACCGCATCACGGTAAAACTCGAGTGCGCCGCTATGATTTACAGGATGGTTACATGGGGGAGGGCGGTCGTTAGGTCTATATCACCGGGATATACCGTGACAAATACTCCTTGAGCGCTGGGTCGCATACATAAAGAAACGTTCCCAGCATGCCGCGCGTCATGAGAACGTAGTAGGCGTTGACGATAATCTTTCGTAGGTCGTCGTCGCTTGCCTTTTTCTTTGCGACGGTATCTTTGAAGTTTGCCTTGTTAACGCAGACGCCCCCTTTGTCGTTGTCGTAGTAAATGTCGGGACCCAGAATTACGAATCCGTAATTGAGGTCGTAGCCCTGCACTGTGTGAATGCAACCAACCTCATTGACAGCGTTGACAGAGTTGACCCAATCCTTTTGAGTTGAATTCCAGCGTTTGCGAATGCCCTCGATGACGATATCGAACGCATCTTTATTGGTCTTGGTTTCCCACTTCCAAGCGAAGCCGGCAGTCATGCGAGATAGGCTGGTTTCTTCTTCCTTAGCTTGTTGTAGGGAGCAGAAGTCTTCGAATCGGTTGACAATGCCAAATTGATAGCGTGGCACATCGCTTCCGGGGTCCTTGTCTCGCGAGTCGTAGGGCTGCGAGGCAAAGAGCTCATCAAACTTCATGCCGGCATGCATGTACGCTTTGTTATCAAGCAGGTCGTAGACAAAATCGAGGTACTCATCGCCGCCACGCACACGCATTTGGGTGCTCAAGTTGAATTCTTCGGTCTCGATTCCTGCTTCTTCGAGTTGGTTGATTCGTTGCTCAAGACCGTCTCGATTGAGGCCGGATGCCCTGACTTGCTGCTTGGGGTCATAAAACAGATATGCCTTGTCGCAGCATTTGAATATCCGGTCAACTTGGTTGCTCGTATGCGGAAGGCCGAGACGATCGCAGGTGCTATAGAAGGCCTTGATGCCGGAGCCCATGCTTAGATAATTACCCAGTCGATGTGCTTCATCGACAAGTAGGATGTCATAACGATCATTTTTGGTTACGTCACTGGGGCTCAAGATATCGCCAGGCTTTAGCACTGGAAGGAAGTGCGTGAGTTTCCTGAGGGTCTTCTTCAGGGAATCCATGGGGGTGACAAAACCGACCCGCAGACCGGAAAGGTTCGGCTCATTTTTGATTTTGAACATGAGACTGATGGCGAGGATTGTTTTACCTGTTCCCGGCGCGCCATTCACGACGGTTATACGTTCTCTTTTTGAGCCGCCATGTTTTGCGTCTTCATGCTCCTGTTCGAGACGTTTATAAATCGTCTCGATCGTTTCGTATTGGTCGGGCGTAAGCGTCTTGAAAGGCGAGAACTTGAACAGATCGGAGTTCTCGAGCTCTTCAATCGGATGAATCGCGTAGTTTTCTTCGCGAAGCTTTGTCCAGAGGTCTCGGAACCTCTGGCGATACTGAGGCCGCTCAAAATAATCGAATTGGGCATAGCCGTTGTTGGCATTGGTGACCTGGTATTTTTCGTCGGCACAGAACAGCTCAATAAGTCGATTCTCGAACTCGAACGTTGCGGATTGGTTGAAGGTGGGATTGTCGATCAGAAGGGTCCGGTCGAAGTCCTTGTCCACGTTTGCAGCGTGTTGTTTCATACGGCGCTGGTAGTTGGTTGTTTGGCCGATGTATGCCGTCTTGTTTCTGCTGTTGGTGAGAATGTAAAGGACGGGCCAACTCTCGTCATGATGGGCTCCAGGCTTTGGCGTGCCAAAGTCCTGAAGAGATTCGCTTGTCTCAAAGGGCTGGGGCAGGGGAAGCGTGTATTGCCGAAGGGCGAACTCATTACTCATGATGGTCCGCCTTTCTGTATTCATTAGATGATGCGTCGACGGGGTAGCGCTCGCCATTGCGCTTGAGCTTGGACGAAAGCGCCGCTGGCAGGTCGATTTCATTTAAATCTGCGAAACGCAGAAGGAAAAGGAGCGTGTCGGCGACTTCGTCTTCGATGGCTTGTCGTTGCTCGGTGTCTTCGAACATTTCTGCAATGCGCTCGTCGCTCATAAAACGAAAGAGCTGAAGGAGCTCGGAGGACTCAGTTGCCATGCCGATGGCGAGCTCTTTTGGCGTGTGATACTTGCGCCAGTCGCGTGCATCACAAAAGTCCCTGACTTGTTCCGTTATGGCATCGAGCTTATCCATCGTCCGCAACCTCCCTGATGTTCATTGTTTTATTATGGCGGTATCTGGGATTTATTGCACCTCATTTGGGGCATGCGGTTTGTTCGGTCGCGATTGCCGATAGGGGGTTTCACCATGAAAATCGAAGTTGATGTAGACCAACTGCGCGAGAGTCTGCTCGACCGCGCGGGGAGTGCGGCGGGCGTGGGTTTTCCGGCCGCCATGCTCGACGTGATGGATATCGAGGACGAGTCGCCCCAAGAGCTCCTAGCCCGAGCCGAACGCGAAGGCCTCGACCTCTGCGACTTTGCCGTCGATGGTGACGCGGACGATGACTACGGCGCAGACGAGGAATGGTAGCCGCGATTGAACTTCAACCCCATCCCTTCAACAAGAAGCGGTGAAATGGGGACTGTTTGGGCTGCTAGAAGGCCTATTCAGTCCCTATTTCACCGCAACTTATGGGTGGGGATGGCTACGACGCCAGCGTGGCGATGACGGCTTCGTCGCCGGCGTATATGAGGGTGTTGCCGTCGGGGATGATGGTTTGGCCGTCGCGCTTGAGCATCACGACGATAAAGGGGTGCTTGCCTTGTGGCACATCGCGCAGGCGCAGTCCTGCCAGGCGACCGTGGGGTGTCACGGTGACCTCGCGCAGCGTAACCTCGGCACGCTCTTCAAACGTCGGCGCGGCCATAACCAGAAGGTCGCCTTCTTCGATCACGGTATCGCCGTTGGGCAGCACCGGGTGCGCGCCGTCGCGCAGCACCAGGACTACGAGCATGTCCGTCGCACTGCCAATGTCCGCGAGCGAGCGCCCCGCAAACGGATGCCCTACACCCACCTTGAGCTTAACGAAAGACATGCCGTCCTCGTCGCGGTAGTCGTTAAACGTGCGGCGCACGTCGCCTTCCGCGTCGATCATATCGAGTTTCTTCGCCACCGCCGGCAGCAGCGAGCCCTGCACCACAATGCTCGACACGGCAATCACAAACACCAGGTCAAATAGGTCGTGGCCACCGGGAACACCGGCCACAACGGCAAAGAGGCTAAAGACGACCGAAGCCGCGCCGCGCAGGCCCGCCCAGCTTACGAGTGCGACCTGGCGAGGATTGGTCTTAAAGGGCGCCAGCAGCAGGCCGACGGCGATGGGGCGGCTCACGAAGAGCATAAACGCCATGAGTGCCAGGCCCGGCAGCAGCATTTGCGGCAGGCGGGCGGGCGTCACGAGCAGGCCGAGCAAAAAGAAGATGGTCATCTCGGCCATCTCTGTGAGGGTGTCGAAGAAGTGCGCCAGCTCGACCTTGCCGGTGATGTCGCTCGCGCCTAGCACGATGCCGGCAAGGTACACTGCCAAAAAGCCGTTGCCGCCCAGGTAGCTCGGCAGCGCGTAGGCGACGATGGCCACGGCAAACAAGAAGATGGTCTGCGCACCCTCGGCTGTTGCATGCGCGCGCTCGACCAGCCGGCCCGATGCCCAGCCGATGACAATGCCCAGCCCCACGCCTAGGATGATCTGCTTGGCCAGCAGCACGGGGATGTTAATGTCGCCGCCGGCCGCGAGCGTGGCGAGCACGGCAGTGAGCATGTAGGCGACGGGATCGTTGGAGCCCGATTCGACCTCGAGCAGCGAGTCGGTGCCACCTCTCAGCGAAAGACTGTGTTCGCGCAGTACGCTAAAGACGCTGGCCGCGTCGGTGGACGCCACGACCGATCCCAGCAGCAGGCCACCAATCCAGTCGAAGCCCAGCACGAAGTGCGCAAAGGCGCCCGTGATGCCGGCGGTGGCGACAACGCCGAGCGTGCTCAGCAGCACCGCCGGCGCAGCGACGGGCTTGGCGCGGTCGATATTGGTGTTAAAGCCGCCGTAGAACATGATGAACAGCAGCGCCGTGCTGCAGACGGTTTCGGTGAGCGCATAGTCGCTAAAGTCGATGTGCGCCGGGCCGTTGACGCCCAGCAGCATGCCCAGCGCGATAAAGATGAGCAGGGTGGGGAAGGGGAGCTTTTTGCCGACGGGTTTGATGGTCAGGCACAGAATAATGACGAGGCCGATAAAGAGAAGTATCTGGTTCATGGATAGTGTCCGCTCCTGGGTGGTTGGCGTGGCACGGTCAGTTGTCTGCGATTATTTGTACCCAAAGGCGGTGGGTTTATGGGGGCGGATTGCGGACGTGCGCATTTTCGACACGAGGCTGCGACGCGAGCGTTGCTGGTCGGGGAGCAGCTGCCAGCGGTGCACCGTGAACGGCGCGCGCGGGCGCGTGGGCGGCGGCGACCGTTGACGGTATGCAACCCTTTCCAGCTTTATTGCAACGGAGTACAATGGATAACGTTTAAGTTCAACTTGAAGTTTTAGTTGCGGCTCCGGGCTTCGGCCGCAATGTAAAGAGAGGCGTTCCATGGCGATCTATGTGACATCTGATGCTCACGGGCACGTGCACGCACTGGACGAGGCCCTTTCCAAGATCTCGCTGACGTCCGACGACACGCTATATGTGCTGGGCGACATGATCGACCGCGGTCCCGATCCGGTCGGTGTCATCAACTTGGTGCGGTCGCTGCCCAACGCTCGCGTGCTTAAGGGCAACCACGAGCAGATTATGCTCGACGCGATCATTGGCCAGGACCCGCTCGATGCCGAGACCTGGGATATCAACGGCGGTTGGACCACGCGCCAGCAGCTCAACGAAATGGAGTTTGAGGCATACGAGGAGCTAGTGCGTTGGGCTGCTGCCCTGCCGCTCTATGCGGTGACAGAGACTGTCGAGCGGCCGTACCTGCTGGTGCACGCCGGTATTCAGACCGAGGCGGCGCGCGCGTTTTTGCTTGAGCATGGCGTCGATTGCGGCGACGGCAGGGGAGCGGTCGATGCCGATCGCGAGCTGCTGCAGCAAATGCTCGCCGTGCAGTCGTCCGATGACTTGCTCTGGATTCGCCATGGCTATTGGGATGCCCCGACGGGGCTGCTTTCTGCCGAGGGCAAGGGTCCGGTCGTGGTGAGCGGCCACACGCCCACGGTGTCGCTGGGGCGCTATTGCGAGGTTGGCGGCCTGGCAGGGCTCGATGAGGAGTCGGGCCGCGGGCAAATGGTGCGCTTGGGTGGCGAGGATACCGCCGGTGTGCCCGATCGCATCGATATCGACTGCGCGGCGGCCACCGGTTCCGAGTTCGGCCGCGTCGGGATCCTGCGTCTGGATGACGGGGCGGAGTTTTATGCGAACATCAACCCGGGCGAATAATCGCTGCAAAGGGTAGCTAATTTGGGACGGGGCCTTTTTGACTACTTTTGCCCTTCTGCCCGCTAATTGATTTTTCTGGGACGGGGATTAAATAATCATTTGGCCGCCCGCTGGCTAAGTGAGTAGACTTTTTTGGAAATGCCGAGCACTCAACATATTTGCCTCAATAAAACCGCAGGTCACAGACTTGTGCTTTGTCGGTGTGATCGGGGATTCGGTAAAAGTCTACTCACTTAGGTTTGCGTGATGCATATTGTCCGCAACGAGACCCCGGCCGGGGTGATTCCATCGCAAATTCCGGTGACCGGGGGCAGCTAATTAGGCGCCGTACGGGTTGCGGTCGCGTTCGATGCGCTGGCGGATGTGGGCGTATTCGACAATCAACAGCACCAGCAGTAGGGCCATGATAGCCAGGTAGCTCACGACGGCACCCATCAGGCCCAGCAGGTTGATCAGGATCACCGGAAGCACCACGCTCACGGCAAAGCAGATCAGGTAGATCTTGGTGACGTCGCCGGCGTGGCGCAGCACCGTGATGATGGCGTAGATAAAGTCGATGGCCGCGGTTACGCCGCCGGCGACAACCATTAGCAGTGCCAGCGTGCGGTAGCGCCCAAAGTTAAGGCCGTACATAAAGCTCATGATGGGGATGCCGGGGCCTGCCATAAATGCGGCGCACGCTCCGGTGATGACCACAATCAGTGCCATAACGGCAACAATAATCAGGTCAAAGCGGCGACGCTTGCGCGGATTCGCCCAAATGCTCGACAGACGCAAAAGCTGCGGTTTATAGATAAATCCAATGCTCAGCAAAATGGCCTGCGCCGGAAAGAACAGTGCATTAAAGTACAGCTGATATTTGTAGGCCAGCGTGCCTTCCATCACGAACTTGGGCATGCTCTCGATAAGGTTGAACAGGAACAGCGCACCAAAGAGCGGGGCGCACTGGATAAACAGGTGGCCAGCCTCGCGCAGACTCATGCGGCGTGATTTTTCGGTTTCGAGCAGGGCGAGCGGGGCGGTGACCAGCACGAGCGAGGCAATCGCGGCGATCCCCATGGCCATGGCCGCGATGGGCATGCTGCGCGTGAGGAACAGTGCCACGCTAAAGACCGCGATGACGCCGGCGGAACGCAGCGTTTGGCTCATGCCGGCCAGGTAGAGTTTATCGGCCTGCTGCAGGCGGCCCTCGTACACGTCCGCCACGCCGTCGATCACCTTATACAGGTAGACGCCCAGGCCGATCGTCGCCATGTGCGCGTCGTAGCCGCGGGCGCTGCTGTATGCAAGGCCGCAGGCCAGCGCGATCGCTCCGCAAAGCCAGCGATTGAGCTGGTAGGAGGCAAAGGACGTCTTCTCGTCGATATCCGAGATCTGGAAATTGCGCACGCCGTAGTTGCACGCGATCATGATGAGCGTGCCAGTGACAAAGGCGATGGAGAACTTGCCGGCTTCCTCGGCGCCCACGAGCTGCGTGGACACGATGGTGAGCAGAGGAAACGCCATGCCCCATACGGCGGTGCCCAGGGTATTCCAAAGGTAGTCGCGACGGGTGGCATGATCTTCGTACTCGGCTTCTTGCGTGGAGAAGCCGCCGCCGTAGACGGCTCCGAGCAGGCGGTTCCACCAGGCATTGACCATGCGGTGGATGGGGCCGGGCTGGCGATTGCGCTCGCGGCGACGGCGTGTGGCCTGGTTGCTGTCGGGACCGCCGGCGTTACGCTGGCTTAGCTCTTGGATTCGTGCGAGCTCCTCGGCGGTGTGCGATGCGGGGAACAGGCCGTTCTCGATGCGTCCGCCCTGCCCGTGCGCCCCGCTCGATACGGTGGGGTCGGTGACGCCGTTGCGGCGGGCGATGGCGCGGCGGATGCTATCGAGGGGCGTGATGCTCAAGGCGGAGTCCTTTCTATTGCTGCGCTCTCGTATAGACCTGTCTCTTATACACATATGACGC